>DKMQ01000035.1:0-522 GCA_002470565.1 Oceanospirillaceae bacterium UBA7410
TTGAGCTTATTAGCTAGGTCAACCAGCAACATATGAGGCACCGTTAGTGCCGCAAGGCCGATAAATGTTATTTGCACTAGGGCTGTAGTGAGGCTGTTTGGAACAATGAAAAGGAATACCAAGACGCTAGCCCAAGCTAATACACTATAGACCATAGCTTCAATAAAACTTCTTCGGCGCTCTCTTTTTTTATTAATACTAAACCATACACGCAATAAGTGATTGCGACTGTGGTACAAACAAAAATACACAGCAAAACTGATCAGCGGTGGCAACCACCAAGCTAGTATTAACAGTAAGACGAGACTCAGCAGTGGTTTGCGCCATACTGGATATATAAAAGCATAACCTAAATAAGCGGTCACACACAGTAGCCAAGGTAACAAGAATAAAGATAAGGTATTGATAAGCATAGCCGCACCCGTATTGCCTACCAAAAGAGTAAACAATGACTGCACTGACGAGGCCTGAAAGTTAGGAATGGCAATAGATACCAAACCACCGTGGGATATCAGTGGTAGC
>DKMQ01000035.1:564-17900 GCA_002470565.1 Oceanospirillaceae bacterium UBA7410
CCAAAGTGTAATGCTGAGATGATGAGGAAACCTGACAAACCCAATAATGGCCATTGTAACCAGGCCCAAGCCACCAAAGCTGCCAGAAAAACATAGCTAAGATTAAACCCAATCCACGCCATCATGCCGTTAGGCCAGCCAATCCTGCGCGCTACTGCACCATCCAGACCCCCATGTGGCACACCAATAAATATTATTGCTCCAATAGCGGCTAGATCCCAACTAGTCATGACTAAATAATTGCCTTAAAGCTGATTTGATAAACGCCCACTTAGGCATTGCTAATATTACTCTAGCCCATGCCACTAGGCCTGCCTTGCCTAACATAAACTGGGAGAATTGATCGGCATTAAGGGCTTTCGCAGTAGCCATAAACAAGCTTACACCTTGATCGACTTGGGCACTCAGTGCACGATTAAATACCTTATCCAAAAACATCAAACCTTTAGAGAAGGGCCTTTCAACTTCCCGATCACCTTGAGTTATAGAAGCTGCTAGTAAACTCATCTGCGCTTGAATCGTACTAAAGGCATAACCAGAAGACAATCTTACTGCCCCACCCGCAGCGCCAATATTATTAACCTTGGAATTTTGTGGTTCAACAGTATCCATAGGAATAACACCATATTCTTCACTTAACTGAGATTCAACCTCAAGCTTGCGATCAGTAAGCCATTTTTTGATAGCATCACGATACCAGTCTTTATCTTCTAACTGAGCTGATATCATGGTTGATTCAATCAATAAGTGTCGATCTGAATAAGGGAGGACATAGATAAAGTGTAGCCCTCTAGACTGATCTACACGAAAATCCATTAAAGTGACTACGCTAGCATCGTCTATGGGTTCTTTGAGCATAACCTCCCACCCCATAAAATGCTGGCGCAAGCTATCAGATTTAGAGACCGGTGGCCTACTATCATAAATGGTTTGGGCACAGTAGTTTTGTCCATTGGCGCTAAATCGTGCACCACCTCCCTCAAAGAAGATATTCTCAACCGAGGCCCTTACCATCATGTCTGGCTTTTTGAGCATGGTTTCACAGTGCTGTAAGTACTTTGCTGCGCTGAGACTCGTATAACGATAGGCATGACTATGGTGAAAAACTTCACTGTCATAATCTATTAACCGCCATTGATCCCAACTACCTCGTATTGCAGGCCTTAGCTCGTTTAGCTGGGATGGATGTGCCCAAAGGGCCCAGCTGCAATCACGTTCAGCGACAGTTTTGGGTTCGAATATTTTCGTTGATACACCATCAATTTTGGTTGCCAAAGCCATACCAGCACTGCCTCCACCAATGATGGCAATGTCTATATCAATAATTTCATCTGGGCTGGACACCGGCTAACCCCTTTAAATGTTGGTGCAGTTGGGCATGGTGTGGTGGCACTTTTTTGGGCCACAGGTCCGCTATACTGCGAAAGCTAAGCCATAGTTTTTCACTACCTTTGACAATGACTCGACCATTCCACCATACCATTTTACGCCGCTTGAGTACCCATCCTATCTGTCGATATACGCGCAACGCAATAGCGATAGATAGCCTTGATCGAAACGGCAATAGACGTATGCCAAGCTGTGCACTGGCATAATAATGCTCTGACAAATCTAGCAACGCAGTGATGGCTTGCGCCACTTGTTGCTGGCAAGCCACATCAGCATCAGCAATCTGCTCTGGAGGAATATTGACCCAGCTTGCCGGTAAGTAACGTCGATTCATCTTGGCGTCTTCAAGCACATCACGGGAAATATTAGTGAGCTGCATGGCAATACCTAGGTCAATAGCAAAGCTATCAGCGCGGGGCTCATCGCAATTTAACACTCGACACATCATCAGACCCACGGTACCTGCAACTGCATGACAATATCTTAACAGCTCAGCTTCATTAGCTAGCGCCGTAGGCTTTTGATCGCTTAACATGCCGTCAAGCAGCTCTATGGCCGCACTAAGCGGTATATTATGGTCGTTAGCTAGGTTAATAAAAGCCTCAACTTCTAGCCCAGCAGCTATATTTTTTCCCTCTAAGCGCTCGCGAATATCTTTCAATGATTCCTGCCGATCAGGCAGGTCACCATCTGCTAAATCATCTACAAAGCGACAAAATAAATACAAACTAGCAGCTCGATCAGCTAGCTCAGCACCCAAAAACTTACTCGCCCAGTAAAATGATTTACCATGGTGAGCTAATACCTGTTGGGGCTGCATCAAATTGTCACGATTAGGTGATAAAGAGGTCATAGCTTAACCACCTGAACCTACTTCAACCCCAGTAAGTAATTCTTCAACCACTTTAGCAGAGCTAATAACTCCTGGTAATCCAGCCCCTGGATGGGTACCAGCTCCAACAAAGTAAAGATTATTTAGTGCTTGATCGCGATTATGAAAGCGAAACCAAGCAGATTGGGTAAGTCTTGGCTCTATAGAGAAACCAGCACCATGCATGGAACGGTAGTCCTTTTCAAAATCTTCTGGGGTCATCCAAAAGACTTCTTCGATCACAGAAGACAAGTCTGGCAATATAGTCGCCTCTAGCGCATTGACTATGCGATCTCGCAGCACCTCAGCTTCAGTCTCCCAATTAACCTTGCCCTGTAAGTTTGGAACTGGGCAAAGCACATAAAAGGACTCACATCCAGGAGGTGCAAAACTCTTATCTGTAGCTGTAGGCCGATGAACATAAAGTGAAAAGTCTTCGCTCATGTGCTTGGCGTCAAAAATTTCTGCCAGTAACTCTTTAAATCTAGGCCCCATCCAAATACTATGATGGGCAATGTCTGGGTATAACTTTTTAGTACCAAAATAGAGTACGTAGAGGCCCATACTATAGTGCTTTTTTACCTTGGGAAGTCGTGACTTCTTCTTAGGCAACAAATGCTGATAACAGGTTTCAGGATCACCTCCAAACACCACAATATCAGCACCAACTATTTTGCCATTACTTAAGCGCACTCCAGTAGCTTGATTGTTATCCACAATAATTTCGTCCACATCAGCATTGAGTTCAATATCGATACCATGGCGGTCCATAAGTGCCGCCAACTCTTCCACCAGTTTGCCAGTACCTCCCATGCAGAAAAATACTCCCCAACGCCTTTCAAGATAATGGATGAGTGTGTAAATAGCGGTAGTTTTAAAGGGATTACCACCCACCAATAAAGGGTGAATCGAAAAGGCTTGGCGAATAAGGGGGTGCTTAAGATGGCTATTAACCATCTGTGAAACCGTTTTGTAACATTTGAGGATCAATAGGGCTGGCACCTGTTTGGCCATATCCCAGATACGCGTAAAAGGCCTGTGGGCCAGCTGCTTAAAGCCAACATCATAAACTTTTTTAGACTTATCAAGTAGCTTCAAATAACCATCTGCATCATCGGGATTAAAACGTCTAATCTCAGCTAAGGTGTCTTCTATACTGGCACGATAATCAAATTGACTGCCATCAGCAAAGTGAAAACGATAAAAAGGATCCAACGGCACAAAATCCAGATGATCGCTGAGTGTTTCGTCGAACAGCTCAAATAGTTCATCAAACAAAAATGGCGCGGTAATCACCGTAGGGCCTGCATCATGACGATAACCCCCACGCTCAAACACCTGTGCACGACCCCCAAGGCTGCCTAAACGCTCCATCAATGTGGTGTCATACCCCAAGGCTTTAAGCCTTAACGCAGTTGCTATGCCTGCAAAACCTCCACCAACAATGACCGCCTTTTTACCTAGTCCAATTTTTTTTACTGTCAAGCGATCTGCCCTTGATTTTTTATGTGCGTTTTCTGCTTCACATTAGCGACTAAGCTTTGGGCCACAGTGCGCAATTGAGTGGGAAGCAGGGTCACTAGATGCTCTGCTTCTAGGAGCCAACAATCTACTAACTCGCTGGCTTGTAAAATGGCACCACTAGAAGCGATACGACGCTGCCAATGGCCTAATTGATTATTATCATCGGTGTGATACCACTGCAAAAAATTTTCTCGCCCCACTTCAGCCTTGGCGAATAAGCTAATCACTAAGTTAGGCTTTCGCCCATCAAGGTCACTTGAACGATGGCTTGATGGAATAATGTCATCGATATCATTACAGCCTTGATATGCTAGGCCACATAAGCCTATCAGCTGGTCCAGCCCTATTATTTTGGGACCCATACCAGCGGCTATTGCTGCACCTTTGATTGGAGCCACCAGAAGTGGAGCAGTCTTACTTTTGGCAATTCGCTGCCATTGCTCTATGTCCGAACATTGACGCTGAGTAATATCTGAAATTTGACCACTACAAGTTTCCTGCATTGCCTGAGCTAATAAGGCCACTAAAACACCACTATGTTGGGCATTTCTAGCTCCTAGTTCAAAGGCCTTGGCAACCATCCAGTCACCCAAGCATAGGGCCATATCAGACCCAAAATGTTGGTGAATACTTTCTTGACCACGCCTATGAATACTGGCATCGCTGATATCATCATGAATAAGGGAAGCGTTGTGCAACAGCTCACATGCAGCTGCCCAATGTAAATTATCTAAAATATTTAAACCTAGTGCAGAACCACTGGCTAAAGCAAATTGAGCTCTAAACGCTTTCCCTGGATTTTTGAAGTGATACTCGGCAGCGGCTGCCAAGCTACTTTGACCTTGCGGCATTTCACGCTTGTACAGAAGGTTTAGTTCTGTGAGCAAAGTCTTTTTATGGGTAAGGTGTGTACGGGGCATAACTGGTACCCTTATCGCTGTTTAATTGCTATTTTATTAGGTTAAAAAGGAAGAGCCAGCACCGCTGGCTCTTCCTACAGCTTAAACAGATTGATTTACTTTGAGTCTGAATCTGCTACTGCAGCAGCCCAGATAATCACACCAAATCCGATCTTGTTTATAAAGTCAGCTAGGTTATAAACAATGTTCAGTGTTGCTGAATCAGCACCGCCGCCCATGTAACCGAAGAAGTAACCAATTGGGTAAATAGACCAACCAATAGTTACACAAATTAGCATCCACTTATAAGCCTTCTGAACGTTGGCATTTGAAAGACCAGCATTAATCTGACTAGCTTCGCCCTTGAAAATTTCCCAAACGATGAATGCCCAACCAGCCATTGCTAGAATGAAGGCTAAAGTAACGCCCATTAAGCCTGTTTCACCGGCAAAGCCGAAGACCAACATAGCAACAGAACCAAGTAGCAACTTCCAAAATACTCGAGTCGGTACTTTAGTTACTGCACCAAGAACTAAGTAGAATTCAACCATTAACAGTGGCACAGTCAATAGCCAGTCAATATATCGTAATTCTGTTGGAGAAGTTCCAGTAGCTACCCACACGTCACGCATGTAGAAGTAGTGAACTGCAGCAATCAACGTAACTAAGCCTGACACTGTCAACGATGTCTTCCACTTTCCATCAACACGATCACGCTCTATAAAGAAAAAAGCTGTAGCCGCAACAAGCGCCATGGAAATTAACCAAAAAGACATCCCAACCGGATCGGCGGAGGATAAGTTATAAGTCATTTGTAACCCCTAATTTTTATAACGTTATTATTAATGTCTGAATGCTCAGCCAAAGGTCAAGCGTTCGGACTGGCCCACAACTCACCCAAAGTCTTCAACTAAGAGGTTACGGGTAAATTAACTTATCCTTATTTGAATAGCACTGCAAACTAAGACTTTAGTATTAAACTAAACCTTGATTAAAATTGATCAATCTTAATCCTGACAAAAAATGTCACCGATAATGGGGATTATTCAGCACTAAATTTTTAGTATTTTTTGACTACACTTTATTATTGGTAGAATCTAACGTGCTTGGGCTTTGATTATGACCTAACTACTTAGATACATTAAATTGGATTTTTTACTGAGAATGAATGTTAGATAAATTGATTTTATGACCTGCTTTAAAATCTAGACTGTGTGTTCTTCTAATATTATACTTTTTGATTAAAACCCTGATTTCAGTGTACTCAAGGGCCCTTTATAGGGCATAAAAAAAATGATCTTAAGACTTAAATAGAATAACTTCGTTCTAGCGCAACCCAAAAATCCATTTTTTAAAATAGGCCACCAGCGATTGATTAGCTTTATATAAGAAGTTAAGCCTAACAACAACGGCACCATATCTTATTGAATAAAACAGCTTTCTAAACCTATCTTGAAAAGGGTCTACTTGAAATATTATTTAGAATTTATTTTTGGCTTTATTAATTTATTTTTTAACAGCTTTACGAATTTGCTTACAAAAAATATACGTTTTTTTACAAAATAAATATTGTTTATTTACGATTTATTTACATAGGTAGAGTCCGATAAAACCTTTAGGTAATTCAACCAAGGTGGGATATCGCCTTACCAAAATTCATATTTCTAAGGCGGCAAATTAAAGACGGCGCTTTAACTAATAACCACTAAGCTTAGATATTACCTACCAGCACACACAAAAAGCCTTGATGACAGAATCTGTGCATAAAAATCACTACTTTGCCTGTAATATAGTGATGTACAAGGTCTCTAAAAACTTACTTAGAGTAATAACATACACCTAACGTGGTGTAAGTATACGAAGGATATTGTGTTACTGTCATGACTACTGCTCCTGTCTATTAAACAAAAACTTATCTAAATCAGCAACTTATCTCCCTCACAGGACTTTTGTTGGTACCGGCGGCCGGAGTTGAACCGGCACGAGCAAAGCTCACCACCCCCTCAAGGTGGCGTGTCTACCAATTCCACCACGTCGGCATTACTTTTTACTGCGTTACAGGAACATCGCTATCTAGAGGCGTTAGAACTTCTTCAAATACTGGAAGAGTTTGCTCTACTGACTCAACAACGGGGATACCCACATCAGAAATACTGCTAGCTTGTTGCTTGGCATACATAGCCAATGCAAAACTGGTCACAAATAAACCAGCTGCTAAAATAGCTGTAGTACGACTCAGAAAGTTACCTGAGCCACTACTACCAAATACAGTTTGGGAAGCACCACCGCCACCAAAAGAAGCACCTGCATCGGCGCCTTTACCTTGCTGAATCATTATAAAGCCTATTAAGGCTACAGCTAACAATACATGTACGACTAAGATTGCAACTTCCATCAAATTTCTCGCTTTACACTAATTATGCTTAAATAAGCACTAATCTATTTCGCCGCCTGACCAATGGCCAAAAATGAATCGGCTTGTAATGATGCGCCACCTACTAGGCCGCCATCAATGTCTGCTTGAGTAAATAACTCTTCAGCACTGGTTGCAGTCACACTGCCTCCATATAAAATCTTCAAACCTACTGCATGCTCTGGAGCTACATCGGCTACATGAGCACGTATAGCCTGATGCACTTCTTGCGCTTGAGCTGGACTTGCTGTTAATCCAGTTCCAATCGCCCAAACTGGCTCATAAGCCACTACTGCATTGGCAAAACTATTAGCACCTGCAGCATCAATGACTGCCTGAATTTGACCAGTAACAACACTTATCGTCAAACCTTGCTCACGCTGCTTTAAGGTTTCACCCACACATAAAATAGGCGTGAGCTGCATAGCTTGAGTAGCAATAAACTTGGCCGCCACTTGCGCATCGTCTTCTGCATAAAGTGCGCGACGTTCAGAGTGGCCCACCAAAACGTAGCTAACACCAAACTCTTTAGCCATTGCTAGAGACACTTCCCCAGTATAAGCACCCTTGCTTGCCGCACAAATATTTTGTACGCCAATAGCGATACTTGTACCAGATAACTCTGCCTGAGCTTGAGCTAAGTATGGAAACGGAGGAAACACTACAAGTTGAGCATTTGTAACCGATACCGCACCCAGCTTTAGCTCACTTAATAAAGCTGTTACAGCTTCTTTACTGGCATTCATTTTCCAGTTGCCTGCAACTATCATTTTCGCCATCACTATAACCTTTCGTCAAAAAAACCAAGGTATTCATTTTAAGCGCGCAATAATACTTAAATTAAGGCGCCTAAACAAGGGACTTGCCCTTATTACTGCATAAATAGCCGACAATACAAGTTTGATTGAGCTTACTTAATGAGCTCATTCACATCATGGGCCAGCTCTTGAGCGTATTGGTTAACTAGGTCAACATCTTCACCTTCTACCATTACACGCACTACAGGCTCTGTACCTGAAGACCGCAACAAAACACGTCCTCGGCTACCCATACGCTTTTCAATGGCATCAACTGCAGTATCTATAGCTGGAAAATCTACCAAATTAACTCGGTTAGCAAAGCGTAAATTAATCAATTTTTGTGGCATTTTTTGCATTTCGTTTTTTAATTCATGTAACGTTTTACCACTAGATTGCATAGCTTGAAGCACCTGCAAAGCAGCAACAATGCCATCACCAGTGGTGGTAAGGTCCCTACAAATTAGGTGCCCTGATGATTCACCACCTAACTTCCAACCTTTCTCTCTAAGCTGTTGCATGACATAGCGATCACCTACTTTAGCCCGCACAAAGTCGATACCTAAGTCTTTGAGTCCAAGCTCCATACCCAAATTACTCATTTGCGTACCTACCACACCACCTTCTAGCTGGCCGTTACGCTTCAGACTAGCAGCAATAATAAACATCAGCTCATCGCCATCTACTTCATCACCCGTGTGGTCTACCATGATGACACGATCTCCATCGCCATCTAAGGCGATACCTAAATCGGCCTCTTGTAAGCGCACTACTTTGCGCAACATGGCAATAGATGTAGACCCGCACTCTTGGTTAATATTCAAGCCATCTGGGTCTATGCCAATACTCGTAACGTCGGCACCTAACTCATGCAGTACATTGGGCGCAATGTGGTAGGTAGCACCATGAGCACAGTCAAGAACGATTTTCATACCCTTTAAACTAGTATGATGACTGACCGTACCTTTACAAAATTCAATATATCGTCCAGCAGCATCTGCAATCCGCTTAGCACGACCTAACTCCTCTGGTGCCACACACTCCATTACCTCTTGAAGCTTATCTTCAATAGCTGCCTCCACAGAATCTGCTAGCTTGGTACCCTGTGCAGAAAAAAACTTAATACCATTATCTTTATAACCATTATGCGACGCACTGATCACTATGCCTGCTTCTGCATGAAAGGTACGAGTTAAATAAGCTACGGCAGGCGTTGGCATAGGGCCTAACAACCGCACATCTACACCGGCTGCAGATAAACCCGCTTGAAGAGCTGATTCGAACATATAGCCAGAAATTCGTGTGTCCTTACCAATCAAAACAGTGCTGCGGCCATGCTCTGAGAATACTTTTCCCATAGCCCAACCAAGCTTTAACATGAAATCGGGGGTAATGGGGTATTCTCCACAACAACCTCGTATGCCATCTGTTCCAAAATATTTCATGCTGAATTCCTATTTAAACTATCCATTGTTGAGGTTTGGGCTTGATGATAGATTTTGTCTAACCATTACTGGCTTACTGTTACATCACTGTTTATTATGGCATGAGTCATACGCAGCGCATCTACAGTAGGGGCAACATCATGTACCCGAACTATCCTAGCGCCACGCTCATAAGCCATCACAGAAGTCGCTAGACCACCATGCAGTCGCTGGTCTACCGGACGATTCAATACATTTCCAATCATACTTTTACGCGACATTCCTACTAATATTGGCAAGCCTTTGTTGGCTAATACACTTAGATGTTTAAGCAATTGTAGATTATGGACCAAGGTTTTACCAAAACCAAAACCAGGGTCAATAATGATACGTTCTGTGGGAATACCAACTAGGTTGCATTGCTCAATACGCTCATCAAAATAATGACCAATATCTGACACCACAGAATTATAGGAAGGATTAATTTGCATAGTTTTAGGGTCACCCTGCATGTGCATAAGGCACACAGGCAGCTTAGTGTCTGCCGCAGCTTGCAGGGCACCTTTGCGCCCTAGCGCACGCACATCATTGATTAGGCCTGCACCAGCTTCAGCAGCAAGGGTCATCACTTCAGGGGTGCTGGTGTCGATGGACACAACAATATCTAATGAAGCTTTAATCGCTTCAATAACGGGAATGACACGGTCTATTTCTTCCTGCACTGATACAGGATCTGCACCTGGTCGTGTGGACTCACCACCAATATCAAGAAAACTTGCACCCTGCGCTACCATGGCGCGGGCACGAACCATAGCTGCATCTAGACACAATGTCTGACTGGCAAAAAAATCTCCACCGTCAGAAAAAGAATCGGGAGTGACATTGATCACTCCCATAACGTGGGGCTGAGTTAAATCCAGCCGTTGATCAGCAAAAAGCATCTTAGCTTGGCGCTTCGTCAGCACCTGGCACGTCACTGCTGCCTGCGTCTAGATCTGCTTCAGAAACTGTCGATTGCTCTTCTGGGGCATCAGGACTAGAGCCTCCATCAGTTTTTGAACCATTATTGTCATTGTCATCCCAGCCAGCTGGAGGTGAAACTTCTTGACGAGCCAATAACTGATCTAGCTGACCAGAGTCTATAGTTTCATACTTCATCAATGCGTTAGCCATAGAGTCAAGAATATCTCTATTGTCATGTAAAATAGTATTGGCGCGCGCATAACAATTATCAATAATATCTTTTATTTCACCATCAATTATTGATGTGGTTTCATCTGAAAAGCCTTTAGCTCCTTGGCCTTGTGCACCACTAAACGGATCAGAATCTTCTGCTTCGTATAGTAGCGGACCTAATTTTTCTGACAAGCCCCACTTAGTCACCATATTACGTGCTAGTTGAGTGGCGCGTTGTATATCATTAGATGCACCTGTAGTGACACCGTCTTTACCTAAGGTCATTTCTTCAGCAATACGGCCACCATAAAGGCTGCATATTTGACTCAAGATACCTTGGCGGGACAAGCTATAACGATCTTCTTCAGGTAAAAACATAGTCACACCTAAAGCACGACCACGGGGAATAATAGTCACCTTATATACTGGATCATGATCTGGCACTAAGCGGCCAACAATAGCATGGCCTGCCTCATGATAAGCCGTGTTAAGCTTTTCTTTAGGCTGCATCACCATAGATTTACGCTCTGCACCCATCATAATTTTGTCTTTAGCTTTTTCTAGCTCGTCCATGCCTACAGTGCGTTTGTTTAAACGTGCAGTAAATAACGCCGCTTCATTCACAAGGTTAGCTAAGTCTGCACCTGAAAAACCCGGTGTGCCACGAGCAATAAGCTTAGCTTTTACATCATCACCCAAAGGTACTTTTTTGAGATGTACGTTAAGAATTTGTTCGCGACCCAGGATATCTGGCAAGGATACATGCACCTGACGGTCAAAACGACCAGGACGCAACAATGCAGAATCTAGTACATCTGGACGGTTAGTCGCTGCAATAACAATGATACCTTCGTTACCTTCAAAACCATCCATCTCTACTAACAACTGGTTTAGTGTTTGCTCTCGCTCATCATTGCCTCCACCCATGCCGGTGCCACGCTGACGGCCTACAGCATCTATTTCATCGATAAAGATAATACATGGAGCCTGTTTTTTAGCTTGTTCGAACATATCACGCACACGTGATGCACCTACACCCACAAACATTTCAACAAAGTCAGAGCCTGAAATACTAAAGAAAGGCACCTTAGCTTCACCTGCAATAGCCTTAGCTAACAAGGTTTTACCTGTACCTGGAGCGCCAGACATGAGTATGCCACGAGGGATATGCCCACCTAAACGTTGGAATTTTCCAGGATCACGCAAAAACTCTACTAATTCTTCTACATCTTCTTTAGCTTCTTCTACGCCTGCAACATCTGCAAAGGTCGTCTTAATTTGATCTTCACTTATTAGTCTAGCCTTGCTCTTGCCAAACGACATAGGGCCACCCTTGCCGCCTGCACCGCCTTGCATCTGGCGCATAAAGAACATAAATACCACAATAATAATTAAAATTGGGGCACTAGCCACTAAGAGCTGCATCCAAATGCTCTGTTGCTCTGGCTGCTTGCCTACTATTTCAACTTCATGAGTCAATAAATCATCTACTAACTTAGGATCTGACAACGCAGGGCGAACTACTTCGAAACTAGAGCCATCGCCAAAGTTACCCGTAATAATGATGCCATCGACTTCAATATTTCTAACTTGATCACGCTGAACTGACTGCACAAACTCTGAATAACTCACACGATTGGGCGCAGATTCTTGAGTAAAGTTGTTAAATACCGTCAGCAGCACTGCTGCGATGATAAGCCATAAAACCAAATTTTTTGTCATGTTGTTCAAGTATAGACTCCTAATCCTCTGTGCGAGGGGGTTCGGTAGTAAGAAAAATAAACTAGGTTTATTGCCCTTTAAAGCCGGTTGCCAATTGATAAACTTCTCTAGATCGTCCACGAGAAGCATCGGGTTTACGTGATCGTACATTAGTAAAGCTTGTACGCGTGTCTTTTAATAAGTCATCAAACCCTTCGCCATGAAACACCTTAGTGACAAATGCGCCACCAGGTTTCAATACACTACGAGCCATATCCAAAGCTAGCTCAACCAAATACATAGAGCCTGGCTGATCAATCGCTGGGTTACCACTCATATTGGGGGCCATATCAGAAATTACAAGGTCTGCTTTTTCACCACCCAGCGCTGCTACAATCTGATCATAAACAGCTTGCTCGGTAAAATCACCTTGCACGAAGGTCACATCGGCAATGGAATCCATAGCTAATATATCTGAAGCGACTACTGTGCCTTCTTCGCCCACTAACTGCACCGCAACTTGTGTCCAACCTCCAGGGGCTGCACCCAAATCAACTACGGTCATTCCTGGGCGAATTAAGCGGTCTTTTTTACTTATTTCAAGCAGTTTATAGCTGGCCCGTGAACGGTATCCATCCTTTTGCGCCTGTTTAACATAGGGGTCGTCAAAGTGCTCTTTTAGCCAATTACTACTGGTTTTTGATCTAGCCAAGGGAATCTCTACTAATTGTACGAAAGTAAATGGGTAAATCTAGCTGCTAACAAGCGTAAACGCCAGACATGCGGTATAATGATTTTAAGTTTAACACAGCCATAGGGCCTATCCATAGACCTATGACGCCCAACAATTTATCTTTGGACAATCATGAATTTAGCTCAATCACAGAAAAAACAATTCCGCTCTATTGGCCATGACTTGCATCCGCTGGTTACTGTGGCTGCTAAGGGGCTTTCCGAAACAGTAATGACAGAAATTAATCGCGCTTTATTTGATCACGAATTGATTAAGGTGAAATTTTCTGTTGGTGATCGAGAGGTTAAAAACACCCTCATTGCCGACATGTGCAAGCAGACAGGTGCCACACTAGTTCAGGCTGTTGGCAATGTAGCGCTTGTGTATTTAAACAACCCAAATGCAGACCCTAAAAAATCTAACATAGAAGGCTAGATTTTTACCTATATTTACAACACCTAAGTTAAACAAAGGTGTTGTAAATAGCTTGCTCCAGCCACTAGGGCAACTAAAGCAGTCAGGCGATATGCTCAACTTTAGCAATCTCGTAATGAATCACGCCGCCAGGTGTGGTTACCTTCACCTCATCGCCTTCGCTTTTTGCGATTAATGCTCGTGCAATAGGTGAACCGATAGAAATTTTCCCAGCTTTAATATCAGCTTCATCTTGGCCCACAATACAGTAGGTTTTTTCTTCATCATCATCTAGGTTAATGATGGTCACTGTGGCCCCAAAAATGACCTTACCCGTATATGGGATTTGGCTAACATCGATCACCTGCACCAATGAAAGCTTAGCTTCAACTTCCTGAATGCGGCCCTCACAAAAGCTTTGCTGTTCACGAGCCGCATGATATTCAGCATTCTCTTTTAAATCACCATGTTCTCGCGCTGTAGCGATGTCTTGAATAATTCGTGGGCGAGTCACACTTTTTAACTCTGTTAGCTCAGCACGTAGCATTTTTTCGCCACGCACTGTCATGGGGACTTTAGTAATCGCCATAATTCGTTTTCCTTACGCTGTTAACGTTGCGTGCATATCTTGCAAACGACGTACTTCTTGTTCTTCGCCAAATACCAATGCTTCTATGATGGCAAGGCCACCTGTTAAAGTCGTAGAGTAAGGCACTTTATGTTGTAAAGCAGAGCGACGAATCAGTGATGAATCATTAATAGCTTGGCGACCTTCAGTAGTGTTGACTACAAAGGTAATCTCATCGTTTTTGATTTTATCAACAATATTAGGGCGCCCTTCCATTACTTTATTGACTAACTCACACTCAAAGCCAGCTTCAGACAATGTTTTTTGTGTGCCACTAGTAGCAACCAAAGTAAAGCCAAGGTCTAACAAACCCGACGCCAATTTAAGGCTTGCTACCTTGTCTGCCTCACGCACGGACACAAACACCTTGCCAGTTATGGGCATGGCTTGGCCTGTACCAATGTGAGCCTTTGCAAAAGCTTCAGCGAAGCTTTGACCTATACCCATAACCTCACCTGTTGATTTCATTTCTGGGCTCAGAATTGGGTCAACACCTGGGAACTTATCAAACGGAAACACTGCTTCTTTAACACTAAAATACCCTGGAATAATCTCTTGGGTAAAACCGATGTCTGCCAGACTTTTACCAGCCATTACCTGTGCGCCGATATCAGCCAAAGACACACCGATACATTTAGAAACAAAAGGCACAGTGCGAGATGCGCGAGGGTTCACTTCGATGACATAGATTTCGCCATCTTGCCATGCCAACTGAGTGTTCATTAGGCCAATAACGCCTAGCTCTAAAGCCATACGCTTCACTTGATCACGCATCGCATCTTGTACATCTTTGGGTAGGTCATAAGGCGGCAATGAACAAGCAGAGTCGCCAGAATGAATTCCAGCTTGCTCAATGTGCTGCATAATGGCACCAATTACTACCTGCTCACCGTCACACACAGCATCAATATCTACTTCTACAGCATTACTTAAAAAGCGATCTAATAACACTGGTGAGTCGTGAGACACCTGAACAGCTTCGTTCATATACCGCTTAAGCTCAGTTTCTTTGTGAACAATCTCCATAGCACGACCACCTAATACATAGGACGGGCGAACCACTAGAGGGTATCCGATTTTTTCTGCTGCACGCACGGCTTCTTCTTGAGTACGAACCGTGGCATTTTCTGGCTGTAATAAACCTAAACGCTGAATCATTTGTTGAAAGCGTTCACGGTCTTCAGCACGGTCTATCGCTTCTGGGCTAGTACCAAGTATAGGCACTCCAGCATTTTCAAGATCTACCGCAAGCTTAAGTGGTGTTTGGCCACCATACTGCACTATTACACCTTCAGGCTGTTCAAGATGTACGATCTCAAGCACATCTTCTAGCGTGACAGATTCAAAATACAAACGGTCAGATGTGTCGTAGTCTGTGGACACAGTTTCTGGGTTACAGTTCACCATGATGGTTTCATAACCTTGTCTGCGCATCGTTAAAGCTGCATGCACACAACAATAGTCAAACTCAATACCTTGACCAATACGGTTAGGGCCACCACCTAAAATCATGATTTTTTTACGATCACTAGGACGCGACTCACACTCTTCTTCATAGGTAGAGTACATATAGGCTGTGTCAGTTGAAAACTCAGCTGCACAGGTGTCTACACGCTTGTATACAGGACGAATTCCTAACTTTTGACGATGCTGACGGAAACCCTTTTCAGTAAGACCTAACAATTTAGCCAACCGAATGTCAGAAAAGCCCTTACGCTTAAGGTTGTATACACGGCCATAATCAAGATCTGCAAGGCCCAATGTACCAAGGTTTGCTTCTTCTTTAATTAAGTCTTGTAGCTGTACTAAAAACCAAGGATCAATGCCAGAGTATGCATACACTTCTGGAATATCCATACCCATACGCAAAGCATCACCAACGTATTGAATACGATCAGCGCGAGGAATTTTTAACTCAGCAACGATTCTGCTACGGGCATCTTCTTGGGTAATATCAAGGATAGGATCCAAGCCATGAATACCTGTTTCTAAGCCGCGTAGCGCTTTTTGTAATGACTCTTGAAAGGTGCGGCCTATGGCCATCACTTCACCAACAGATTTCATTTGTGTTGTTAAACGGTCATCTGCCTGAGGGAATTTTTCAAAGGTAAAACGAGGTATTTTAGTAACGACATAATCAATCGAAGGCTCAAACGAGGCTGGTGTAGCGCCGCCTGTGATTTCGTTTTGTAGCTCGTCTAAGGTATAACCTACAGCCAGCTTAGCTGCCACTCGAGCAATAGGAAAACCGGTCGCTTTAGAAGCCAATGCTGATGAGCGAGACACACGAGGGTTCATTTCGATCACCACCATGCGACCATCTTCTGGATTCACACCAAACTGAACGTTAGATCCACCAGTTTCTACTCCGATTTCACGCAGCACTGCCAATGAGGCATTGCGCATAATCTGGTATTCTTTGTCGGTAAGAGTTTGAGCTGGAGCAACAGTGATGGAGTCACCTGTGTGCACACCCATGGCATCAAAGTTTTCAATGGCACAAATAATAATGCAGTTGTCATTGGTGTCGCGCACCACTTCCATTTCGTATTCTTTCCAGCCAATCAAAGATTCATCGATTAGCAGCTCACTAGTAGGTGAAAGATCTAGTCCACGAACACAAATCTCTTCAAACTCTTCACGGTTGTATGCGATACCGCCACCTGAACCACCCATCGTAAAGGACGGGCGAATGATGGCCGGAAAACCAATGCGGGTTTGCACATCAAACGCTTCTTCTAGAGTGTGGGCAATTTCTGCCCGAGGACATTCAAGGCCAATGTTTTTCATAGCCTTGTCAAAGCGATTACGGTCTTCTGCTTTATCTATAGTGTCTGCATCAGCACCGATCATTTCTACATTGTATTTTTCCAGCACTCCCATGCGGTTCAGGTCTAACGCGCAGTTAAGCGCAGTTTGGCCACCCATGGTAGGTAAAATGGCGCTAGGGCGCTCTTTTTCAATGATTTTTTCTACTGTTTCCCAGCGAATAGGCTCAATGTAGGTAGCGTCAGCCATAGATGGGTCGGTCATGATAGTGGCTGGATTTGAGTTCACCAAAATAACACGGTAGCCTTCTTCACGAAGGGCTTTACAAGCTTGCGCACCAGAATAGTCAAATTCACAAGCTTGACCAATAATGATAGGGCCGGCGCCAAGGATTAATATACTTTTAAGGTCGGAACGTTTAGGCATGTCAGTTATCCAATAATCTGTGGCAGTGTTATTTAGCTTTACGAGCGGTCATGATGTCGATAAATCGATTAAACAAAGGTGCTACATCATGTGGACCGGGGCTTGCTTCTGGGTGACCTTGAAAACTAAAGGCCTGCTTATCGGTACGTTCAATACCTTGCAAAGAACCATC
>DKMQ01000035.1:17965-18252 GCA_002470565.1 Oceanospirillaceae bacterium UBA7410
TTTTGACTAGTTATCATAACCACCTTAGAGTCAAGATTTTGCACGGGGTGGTTAGCACCATGATGACCAAACTTCATTTTTTCTGTCTTAGCACCAGAAGCTAGTGCCAATAGTTGGTGACCTAAACAAATACCAAATACAGGAGTATCTGTTTCTAAAATCTCTTTAATGGCAGCAATGGCATAGTCACATGGCTCTGGATCACCTGGGCCATTAGACAAAAATACACCGTCTGGCTTCATGGCCAACACGTCTTTAGCAGGTGTTTGTGCAGGCACTACAGTTAA
>DKMQ01000001.1:0-7512 GCA_002470565.1 Oceanospirillaceae bacterium UBA7410
AAGTTATTGATAAAAAAGCCGCTTCTTAAGCGGCTTTTTTATGTGTAAAAGAAAAATACCCAAAATAGGCTACACTTAGCGCATCTTTAATTATTTTATGGAGCGTCAATGCATCTTATTATAGGTAATCAAAATTACTCTTCTTGGTCTATGCGGCCCTGGGTGGCCATGACCCACTTTGGCATCGCTTTTAAAACTACCAAGCTTGAGCTTTTCACCCCTGCCTTTGAAGCGCAGATTAGCCGTTATTCTTGTGCTAAAACAGTGCCCGTATTAGTCACTGATATAGGCACAGCTACAGACAGCCTATCGATTTTAGAAACCTTAGCTGATACCTATCCACAAATGTGGCCCAATAATGCTGCACTTAAAATGATGGGGCGTAACGCAGTATCACAAATGCACAGTGGTTTTTTTGCTTTGCGCGGTGAAATGCCCATGAACTGCCGTGCCAATCAACGCAACTTAACTATTACGCTAGCTTGTAGAAGTGATATTGATAAGATTGAAGCCTTGTGGGCTGCGTGCCTTGGTGCTGCTAATGAGGCAGGACACAAAGAGGGTTATCTGCTGGGAGGGTTCTCTATAGCGGATGCTTTTTTTGCACCCGTGGTGGTGCGTTTACGTGGCTATAAGGTGGCTGTTAATGCCACGACTCAAAGCTATATGGACAGGATATTATCTAACCCTGCTGTGAAGGCATGGATCGCCGCAGGGTTAGAAGAAACCGCTATCTTGCAAGAAGATGAAGCGGGGACAGATTAAACAATACGCTTAAGAATAAGCGCGTTTTGCCTCTTTGCGGCGCTTGTGTAATACGGGCTCTGTGTAACCACTAGGCTGCACAGTGCCTTCAAACACTAGCTCACAAGCAGCTTGGAAGCCAACACTAGAGTTATAATCTGGCGCCATATTGCGATAGCTAGGGTTGCCCGCATTTTGTTCGTCAACAAAAACAGCCATACGCTTAAGGCTGTCCATCACCATGTCTTTGGTTACAAAGCCATGGGTCAGCCAATTGGCTAATGACTGTGAAGATATGCGCAAGGTAGCGCGGTCTTCCATTAAACCCACTTGGTTTATGTCAGCCACCTTAGAGCAACCAATTCCACTTTCTACCCAATGAATCACGTAACCCAGCAAGCCCTGACAGTTATTGTCTAGTTCACGGGCAATGTCTTGTTCACTCAAGCTGTGTTCACCTAACAAAGGTATTTCTAGCAAGTCGTCTTGGTTTACTTTAGCTTGGGTGCCGTTGATAAGCTCATCTTGGCGCTCTTGCACCAATACTTGATGATAATGAAGGCCGTGCAATACTGCAGCAGTAGGCGAGGGTACCCATGCTGTGTTAGCGCCAGACATAGGGTGCTCTAATTTAGTCGCCATCATTTCAGCCATGCAATCAGGCTTTGCCCACATGCCTTTGCCTATTTGGGCGCGGCCCTTTAGGCCACAAGCCAAACCTGTTTCTACATTACTGCCTTCATAAGCAGCGATCCAAGCTTGTTGCTTCATGATGCCTTTAGGTAACATGATGCCAGCCTGCATGGAGGTATGCATTTCATCCCCTGTGCGATCTAAAAATCCGGTATTAATAAAGGCCACGCGCTCATTGGCCGCTTCAATACAGGCTTTTAGGTTAATGCTAGTGCGGCGTTCTTCGTCCATGATGCCCACTTTGAGGGTGTTTTTTGGTAGCTCTAAGAGCTCTTCTATGCGGCTAAATAAGTCGCAAGTAAAAGTAACTTCTTCTGGGCCGTGCATCTTTGGCTTTACGATGTAAATGCTGCCAGTGCGGCTGTTGCCACCGCTAGATGTGCCGCGTATGTCATGCAGCGCGCATAAGCTAGTAATAAAACCATCCATAATACCTTCTGGTATTTCATCACCTTGGCTATTCAAAATGGCATCGTTGGTCATTAGGTGGCCAACATTACGCACAAATAATAAACTGCGACCATGTAGGCTAAAGCTTTTGCCCTTTGGGTCTTGGTAATGGCGGTCGCCATTTAATGTGCGGCTGATGGTTTGACCATTTTTTTGCAAATCAATGGACAAGTCGCCCTTCATAAGGCCCAACCAGTTACGATAAACAATGACTTTATCTTCTGCATCTACTGCTGTCACAGAGTCTTCGCAATCCATTATGGTGGAAATGGCGGCTTCCATTACGATGTCTTTAACACCTGCTAAGTCACTTGCCCCAATAATATGTTGACGATCAATGTTTAGCTCAAGGTGCAAATTGTTGTGCTTTAGCAGTACAACCAGAGGCGCGCTAGCATCGCCTTGGTAACCGATTAATTGCGTGGGGTTGGCTAGCAGGGCTGTGTCACCGTTTTGTAAGGTACAAACTAATTGGCCATTGCCAATAGTGTATTGGGTGACTTGGCTATGGCTAGCTTGTGCTAGAGGGCAATGGGTATCTAGTAGTTGTTTAGCAAAAGCGATCACTAAAGCGCCACGTTGTTCGTCATAGCCTTTTTTTGCTTTTTCACTAGTTAAGGCGTCAGTACCGTAAAGTGCGTCGTAAAGGCTGCCCCAGCGCGCATTAGCAGCGTTGATAGCGTAGCGCGCATTGTTTATAGGCACTACTAACTGCGGCCCTGCCACAGTGCTAATTTCGATATCTACATTGCTAGTGGTCACACAAACTTTTTCAGGCACTGGTAAAAGGTAACCAATGTCTTGCAGCATGGCTTTATATTCAGCAGCATCTGGTGATGGGTTGTTGGTGTGCCATTGATCCAATATGGTTTGAAATTCTTCACGCTTAGCTAATAATGCTTGGTTACGGCTTTGGAATTCATTTAGCAAACTGCCAAGACTTTCCCAAATCTTATCACTACTTAAGTTTAAACCTGGCAAAATTTCTTCTTCAACCATGGTGCATAACTGAGTGTCGATAGACAGACCGGCCTTAACTGTTCTGGCGTTTATGTGCCCGTTCATTCCAAAGCTCCTATGTTGCGTATTATTACTAAATATTTCTTAAAGTGTTCAGTGTATTGTATAGGAAACATTCAAAATGTATACGAATCTACAGGTTTTTGGAGCAGTATTTAGTCGTAGAAGGGTACTTAAAGGTGAGCTTTTTTGAGATACTCATTATTCATCAAGACAGCCACTACCGCTATGTTTAAGACAGGAGTGGCTGTGGTAATGGAGGGCCTTATGCCTCGTCTATTTCTCTGGCTATTTCTGTAATCAGCCCACGAATCCAGCGATGAGCTGGGTTATGTTGTAATAACGGGCTCCAAGCCATAGTTAAGGTCATTTCTGGGATTGTAAAAGGTGGATCTAATATCACCAAGTCATCATTATTTTTGGTGCCTAAGGCGGCTTTACGTGGCAATGTAACGATCAGGTCTTTTTGATTAGCCAGTTGCACTGCTGCTTGGTAATGGCGCGTAAATACACGAATATTACGTGTTTTGCCAAGCTCAGAGAGGGCGTTGTCTACCCAGCCACGGCGTTGTACGTCTTTTGGGTTCATACCCACTCCAGCACCCATGCCTGTTTTATTTACCCATATATGATGCGCTTGCAAGTAGCTTTCTAAGGTGAAGTCTTGTGCTGTTGGGTTGTTGCGGCTCATTAGACAAACAAACTGATCTCGCCATAAAATCTTTTGATGAAATGACTGGGGCATAGAGTCAAAGCGGTTGATTACAAGGTCTACTTTACCCTGCTCTACATCGTAAAAATCGACATCAGAAGGGGTCATGATATCTAAGCTCACTCCAGGAGCTTCTTTGCGCAAGCGCTCTACCAAAGGAGGAATTAACGTAGGCTCCGAATAATCACTAGCCATAATGCGGAACACTCGCGTAGAGGTGAGCGCATCAAATGCAGCTTGTGGCTGTACTGCCTTGTCTATAGTGGCTAATACTTCGCGTATAGTGGGCTGTAGGGCTAAGGCTCTTTCTGTGGGAGTCATACCGTCACTGGTGCGTATAAGCAATGGATCTTCAAACACTTCGCGTAAACGCCTCAAACCATTGCTCATAGCCGGCTGGCTAAGGCCTAGTTGATTCGCAGCTTTAGTGACGTTGCGTTCTTTTAAAAGGGCGTCTAAATAAACTAATAAATTCAGGTCTACGCGATCAATGCTCATATTCAACTCCATAAAGGTTAGTCACTGAGCTAGTGTGCTCAGGGCATTATTCATATGTGTGATGAAAAAATACTTTTCAATAGCCTGTGTAAATTATGTCATGGTGGGGTGCCCACTGTCGAGACTCCTTTAGTTTTAGATATATGTATTTATATTTGTATTACTTTGGTGAATAGTAGGCATAACAATTGACGTCTATTTTAACTCTTAAGACCACTTTAAACTGTTGGCATTGCTAAGTTGTTAACCCACTGGGTAAGCAATTTAAAATATATTAATCATAACTAAGGAAATGTCATGTCTCAATACCAAGACGATATTCAAGTAGTTGCTAGCCTTAAGTCTGCCCAAGGCAGTGCTTGGGATGCCATCAACCCAGAATCTGCTGCACGTATGCGCGCCCAAAACAAATTTAAAACGGGCCTAGATATTGCCAGGTATACCGCTGATATTATGCGCGCTGACATGGCTGTATTTGATAATGACAAAACTAAGTACACTCAGTCATTGGGCTGTTGGCACGGTTTTGTAGGTCAGCAAAAAATGATTTCTATCAAAAAACACTTTGATGGTAAAACTGACCGTCGTTACTTGTACCTTTCTGGTTGGATGGTTGCTGCTTTGCGTTCTGACTTTGGCCCTCTTCCTGACCAGTCTATGCATGAAAAAACTTCTGTAGCCAACTTAGTTCAAGAGCTTTACACTTTTCTACGCCAAGCTGACGCTCGTGAACTAGGCGGCCTATTTCGCGCCCTTGATGCTGCGCGTGAAGCAGGTAATTCTGCTGAAGAAGCTAAAATCCAAGATCAGATTGATAACCATGTCACACACGTTGTGCCAATCGTTGCTGATATAGATGCTGGTTTTGGTAACGCTGAAGCGACCTACCTAATGGCTAAGCAGATGATTGAAGCGGGTGCCTGTGCACTACAAATCGAAAACCAAGTGGCTGATGAAAAGCAATGTGGTCACCAAGACGGTAAAGTCACTGTTCCCCACGCAGACTTCCACGCTAAGATACGTGCTTTGCGTTATGCATTCCTAGAGCTAGGTGTTGATAACGGTGTTATCGTTGCTCGCACGGACTCTGAAGGTGCTGGCCTTACTAAAGAAATCGCTGTAGTAAATGAACCAGGTGATTCTGGTGATATTTACAACTCTTACCTAGACGTTGAAGAGATCGACGTAGCTGACATGGGTGAAGGAGATGTTGTCTTTAACCGTGGTGGCAAGCTAGTTCGTCCTAAGCGACTACCTTCTGGTTTATACCAGTTCCGTCAGGGTACTGGCCATGAACGCTGTGTATTTGACTGTATTGGTGCCATTAATGCTGGTGCGGACCTTCTTTGGATCGAAACTGCTGTACCAACAGTGCACGAAATTAAAGGTATGATGGATGACGTTCGTAAAGTCCATCCAGATGCTAAGTTAGTTTACAACAACTCTCCATCGTTCAACTGGACGTTAAACTTTCGTCAACAGGCTTATGATGCAATGGTTAAAGCAGGTAAGGATGTTTCTGCATACGAGCGTGCTAAACTAATGAGTGCCCAGTATGATGAAACTGAGCTTTGTGCTTTAGCTGACGAACGTATTCGTACTTTCCAAGCTGATACTGCACGTGAAGCGAATGTATTCCACCACTTGATTACGCTACCGACTTACCACACCACTGCCTTGTCTGTAGACAATCTAGCTAAAGAATACTTCGGTGAGCAAGCGATGCTTGGTTATGTAAAGAACGTTCAGCGTGAAGAAATTCGTCAAGGTATCGCATGTGTTAAGCATCAAAACATGTCTGGCTCAGACATGGGTGATGACCACAAAGAATATTTTGCTGGTGAAAACGCTCTTAAAGCTGGCGGCGCGAAAAACACCTCTAACCAGTTTGGCTAAAATTGTTTTCTAGTGCTTGCTTAGGCAGGGCTAGAAAGTTATCCATTTGGCATACAAAAGCGG
The DNA here is from genome assembly GCA_002470565.1 of Oceanospirillaceae bacterium UBA7410. Lineage (GTDB taxonomy): Bacteria > Pseudomonadota > Gammaproteobacteria > Pseudomonadales > Balneatricaceae > Njordibacter. The sequence continues at coordinate 6,077 of DKMQ01000001.1, forward strand.
CTCCTATGTTAAAGGTGTCGCTTTTTTTATGGGAAATTTCTAACGCCTTTGGTTACACGCTAGAAGCTTTATAAGTTAAAATCTAAGCAGCTTTTTACTGCACATTGATAAAGTGATTTTTGAATATGACTACACCTAATTTTCTTCACGATGCTAAAGATTTATTAACCAAGCAAGGCTTTGATACCTGCAACATATGGTATCACGGCACTTCATCGGCGCTAACCAGCTCTATCAAAGAGCATGGTTTGAAACGTTCCGGTGATCAAGCCCTAAAAGCAGCTGCCAAAAAAACCATGGCAACCATTGGTAATCATTACACACAATCTGTTGAGCCTGTTTTTTTAACACAAAGTAAGCAGCTGGCTTATTACTGGGCGCAGCAATCAGTTAGAAATCGCAGTGTAAGAATTGAAGGCACAGAACTACCTGTTGTCATCAGTGTGAATTTTCCAGAGACCTTAAATAGCCAAGTGAAGCCTGATGTTGGTGCAGCAAGCTTATTGTTAGTTGAAGAGGGCGAGCAATTTATGGCGTTTTTAGCAGGTATATACTTAGACAATGGCTTTGAAGTCCCTACTATCGATCTAATAAATGCTGATCGTCTAGAGTATTTGAATAAATTAGGTATGGCTTATTTTGATGCAGATATAGACGCCAGCCTTTTAGGTTTCCTCTAAATCTTAAAACTACAGAAGTGGCTCTTGTTCAAGCAAGGCTAACAAGGTACCCTTTTGTATAGATACTAATGCTTACGGAGATCATTGTATGACACAAGAACAAGATCAACGCTTAGATCAGGCATTTGACGATACTATTGATGCATGGCTAATCGAAAGACAGGCGCTACTCACCCAATTTGTAGCCTTGCCGCAAATGAGTGTGGCTGATGACGTAGTAGGGCAATTGCACTATTTTTGTGAGGCTATGGTGGATTATAGTTCTCGTGGTCACTTTAATGTGTATGAGCAGTTACTTGTGCGCATAGCACAATATAATACTCAATACACTGACAATACCAATGTGCTTTTAGGTAAGATTCACGACACAACAGACAAAATAGTGATCTTTGATGATGAATACGGCACTGTTGAAAAGCTTTCAATTCAAGATATAGGTCACTTTAGTGGACGTTTGTCACGTTTAGGTGAAGTGCTTGCAGAGCGCTTTAATCACGAAGATGAATTAATGGGATTCTTTCAAGAAACCTTAGCTTAATTTCCCAATTAATCTGGCTACCTTAATTATCCATTTATATCAGCCGAAAAGGCCTAAGCCCAAAGGGGATTTTTTGACACAGTTTAAACACGTCGGTCTTATTGGAAGGCTGAATAGCCCCGCAGTAATCGAAACCTTACATCGTGTCATCAAGTGCCTCAATAGTTGTCATCGGCAAGTATGGGTAGATGATCGTATTGCAGGCTCTTTGGATGCTG
>DKMQ01000001.1:7626-14975 GCA_002470565.1 Oceanospirillaceae bacterium UBA7410
ATTATGGCGACCTATGGTGTGGCTGTGATTGGTATAAACCGTGGAAAACTTGGCTTTTTAACAGACATCGCACCAGATCAGGTGGAAACCTCGCTTGAAGCAGTGCTTAATGGTCATTTTGAAACCAGTCATCGCTTTATGCTTTCTGCCCACGTGCTGCGTAATGGTTACGAAATTGGGCGTGGTAGTGGTTTAAATGACGTTGTATTACATCCAGGTCAGTCCGCTAGAATGTTGGCTTATGACTTATCAATAGATGGTAAAGCTGTTTATTTTGATCGAGCTGATGGCCTTATTGTAGCCACCCCCACGGGGTCTACAGCCTATGCACTTTCAGCAGGGGGGCCAATAATGCACCCAGGGTTAGATGCTATTTCTTTGGTGCCGATGAACCCTCATAATTTAAGCAGTAGGCCACTAGTAGTGGCTGCAGATGCGCAGCTTGAGATACTCATAGGTGAAGATAATAGTAACCAGCCTACAATAAGTTGCGATGGGCAAGTGCACATTGTTTGTGAGCCAGGAGACAGGGTCCACATACAGCGCCATGAGGCTAGGCTTAAGGTTCTGCAGCCGCTAGGGCATCATTTTTATGAGCGTTGTCGCAGCAAGCTAGGTTGGCATGCGCGTGCCAGTGATGATGGCCAATGATACTGTTACACACCTTTCCAAATTCCACTGATCTTACCCTTATCACCAAAACATTATGGCATCATAAAGTGCCACATCGGGTGCGCTTTTTAGACGCTCAGCAGCAACTTTGGCTGCAAGACGATACACAATATGCTCAAGCCCAAGCTTTAATCCAGCAGGTTGTGCAAGGTGCTGTTGAGCCGCAACCCTCTTTAGGCATGGGTGCTTTGTCAACAGTGTTCACTGCCATGCGCTCTAAAGTTTTTGCTAGGGCATTTTTCAAGCTCACACCCGTAACATACTTAGTATTTTGCCTCATGCTTTTGGTGGTATTAATCACTCAATTAGGTCGTGATTTACAAGTCGTTTCTTGGTTTAGTTTTTTTCCTATCGTGGTGAATGTACAAGCCTACCTTGTGCCTGGCTTTGACCATTTGTGGCAGCAACCCTTTCGTTTAATTAGCCCAATGTTGCTGCATTTTGGATGGCTCCATCTGGTGTTTAACGGGTTATGGTGGCTAGATTTGGGTAAGCGTATAGAGCGAGAGTCCAAATTAGTATTGTTATCTTTGTTGGTAGTAACCAGTTTGGCTGCTAATGTGGCCCAAGCATGGCAAGAAACAAGCTTGTTTGGTGGCATGTCTGGGGTGATATACGGTTTGCTAGGGTATATATGGGTGATGGATAGATATAATGTGCCACGGTATCATTTGCCCCAGAGTATTTTGATATTTATGTTGCTGTGGTTATTGTTAGGTTTAAGTGGCTTGTTCTTGTATCTAGGGTTTGGCAACATTGCAAATATGGCTCATATTGGGGGGCTGATAGCAGGGGTTGTATGGGGTTTTCTACACACCTACTTGCTGCGCATTTGCCCTAGTAAGCAATAAAAAGAGTCGGTGAATAAGGTGGATTATGATATTATTTGCGTCAAATTTTATCTAAGAGGTTTGGCTGATGGAATATAAGCAACTTATATCTCAACTCACACCAGATATTTATCTGCGTTTAAAAACTGCCATTGAAGTTGGCAAATGGCCAGATGGTAGGGTGCTAAGTGAGGCCCAAAAAAGTGCGTGTATGGAAGCTGTTTTGAGCTATCAGTCTATGAAATTAGACAGTGAACAACACTCAGGTTATATGCCTGATCAGTGCGCGTCTAAGTCTAGTTCTGTGCCTAGGGCCACAGAAGAAAAAGTCATCAAAATACACTAATTATGCAAACATCACATACGCTCTTTGGGCACCTGCAAAAACTGACTACACACATTGACAGCGTACCCAATGCTCAAGTGCAATATACGCTTGTGTTAGGCGACCAAAAGCTGCACCTGAACCCTTTAATAGGCCAAACCATTCGGTTAGAGCATTTGGGGCAGATTAATTGCAGTCACTGCGGTCGTAAAACTAAAAAAAGTTACAGCCAAGGTCACTGTTTTGTATGCATGCAAAAATTACCACAGTGTGATTTATGTATCATGAGCCCAGAGCGCTGCCATTTCGATGCAGGCACCTGTCGAGATGAGGCTTGGGGTCAAGCGTTTTGTATGCAGCCCCACATCGTTTATTTGGCAAATTCATCAGGCCTAAAAGTAGGCATTACTCGTGTTAATCAGATGCCTACACGTTGGCTTGATCAAGGTGCATCGCAAGCCATGCCCATTATGCAGGTTGCTACGCGCAAGCTGTCAGGCCAAGTGGAAACTATACTTAAACAATATGTGGCCGATAAAACAAATTGGCGCAAACTTCTTCAAAGTGATGCGCAGCATATTGATATGACACAAGCAGCTGATGCATTGTTAAACGAATCAGAAGCAGATTTGGATGTATTGTTAAGCGAATTAAGCCACCAAGATTACCAGTGGTTAGATACCCCAGCTATTAGTATGCGCTACCCAGTATTAGAATACCCCAGTAAAATTAAGTCCCATAACCTAGACAAAGAGCCTGTATTAGAAGGTAAGTTGATGGGAATAAAAGGACAATACCTTATTTTTGACACGGCGGTGATAAACATCCGCAAATATACATCCTATTTGGTGCAATTGAGCTCATGACTAAAAACACTCAAGTAATTTATTTGAAGGATTATCAGGTTCCTGTATTTATTATTGAAACCACTGATCTTGATATTCGTATTGGTGATGAATATACCTCTGTAGTGGCGCGGCTTAAAGTAAGCCGTAATCCTGCAAGTGATGCAGATACATCCGAATTAGTATTACAAGGTGGCAGTGGCATCAAGCTTCAAGAAGTGATGATGAATGGCCTTATCCTAGATGACTCGGATTATGATTTAGAAGATGCAGCCTTATCTATTTACCAGTGCCCAGAAACTTTTGAGCTAACCACGCAATGCTTGATCCAGCCGCAACTTAACACTACTTTAGAGGGTCTTTATAAGTCTGGTGGCATGTACTGTACCCAATGTGAGGCGCAAGGCTTTCGCAATATCACCTACTATTTAGACCGCCCAGATGCTTTGTCTATTTTTACCACTCGCATTAGTGCTGATAAAGAGCGTTACCCCATTTTATTGGCTAATGGTAATCCAGTGGAGCAAGGTGAGCTAGATAATGGTGAACATTTTGCTGTGTGGCACGACCCATTTCCTAAGCCTGCTTATTTGTTTGCGATGGTGGCAGGTGATTTAGTGCGCCAAGATGATGTATTCACTACGATGTCTGGCAGAAAAGTAGATTTACAAATATTTGTAGAAGCACACAATAGCCATAAGTGTGACCACGCGTTGGCATCCCTTAAGCGCTCTATGCTGTGGGATGAAAAGGTGTATGGACGTGAATATGATTTAGACTTGTTTATGATCGTAGCTGTGGACGACTTCAACATGGGGGCCATGGAGAACAAAGGCCTCAATATTTTCAATTCTGACTGTGTGTTAGCTGATCCAGCTACTAGTAGCGATGCGATGTTTGAACGTATTGAGGGTATTGTCGCCCATGAATACTTTCATAACTGGTCTGGTAACCGTGTGACCTGTCGTGACTGGTTTCAGCTAAGTTTAAAAGAAGGGTTCACGGTGTATCGTGATTCTCAATACACTGCAGACACTTATTCTGCTGCTGTAAAACGTATTGACGACGTTACGGTGTTGCGCACCCATCAATTTGCCGAAGATGCGGGGCCGATGGCTCACCCCATTCGTCCAGCTTCTTATATAGAAATTAATAATTTTTATTCAGTGACAGTGTATGAGAAAGGTGCAGAAGTTGTGGGTATGATCCACACTTTGCTTGGTGATGAACTGTTTCGCAAGGGTAGTGATTTGTATTTTGATCGCCATGATGGGCAAGCAGTCACTACAGATGACTTTATTGCCGCCATGAGTGACGCCAGTGGTGTCGATTTGAATCAGTTTACGCGCTGGTATAGTCAAGCCGGCACACCTACCTTAACAGTCACAGATGTCTATGATGCGGCATGTCATGAATATCGTCTCACTGTGGAACAATCCACGCCAGCGACACCAGAGTGTCAACTAAAGCAGCCTTTTCATCTTCCGCTAAGAATGGCTTTGTTAGATGTTAATGGGGTACAAATGCCTTTAACGTTAAAAAACGTGGGGCTTTTGCCAAATAAGGATGTTGTGCTCAACATTACTAAAGCTAGTGAAACCTTTGTATTTGAAGGAGTCACCCATGAGCCAGTGCCATCGTTATTACGCGGCTTTTGTGCCCCTGTAAAATTAGACTATGGCTATACCCAAGCTCAGCTATTGTTTTTGGCTAGTAAAGATACAGATGGCTTTTGTCGATGGGAGGCTTGCCAGCGCTTGTTGATTGATGCGGTGGCGCAGGCCATGTTGAAGCCTGTTGGTTATCAGCTAGAGCTTGAGCTTGTCACCATGCTGCGCAGTAGTTTGGTGGATGAAACCCTAGATCCTGCTATGGTTGCCAAGTTGGTGCAGCTACCTAGTGAGGCGTATTTAGCAGAAAATCAGTCCACAGTAGATGTAGACTTGATTCATGCCGGTAGGGAAGCCATGCGTGTTGCTATAGCGCAAGCTTTGGAGAGTCAGCTATTAGATTGTTACCAAAGAAATCACGATACAGGGCCATTCAGCCAAACTGGTAATGCCATCGGGAAACGAGCGCTAAAAAACACATGTTTGTCTTATCTTAACAGCTTAGATGATTTTAACTATCAGGCTATAGCGCAAGTTCAGTATGACCTGCAAGCGAATATGACTGATGTTGGTGCTGCCCTACAGATTTTAACTGGTCACAAAAATAGTGATATATCTGCGCCACTACTAGCTGACTTTTATCAACGCTGGCAGCATGACAGTCAGGTGGTTTGTCAATGGTTTGCTATGCAAGCAGGGGCTAATTTGCCTGGTCGTTTGACTCATGTAAAAGCCTTGCTAGAGCATGATGCATTTGATATTCGTAATCCTAATAAAGTGCGTAGCCTAGTGGGTAGTTTTATCCGTAGTGCAATTAATTTCCACTGTGCAGATGGTAGCGGCTATGAATTTGTTGCAGATATGATTTTGCGACTAGATCCAATTAATCCGATGATTGCAGCTAATCTAGCAAAACCTTTAGGGCGCTTTAAGCCTCATACAATACATAGACAAGAGCTTATGCAGGCACAATTACATAGATTGAGCCAAGCCAAGCTTAGTAGTGATGTGTATGAGGTGGTCAGTAAAGCATTAGCAGCAAGCTAATCCATAACATAAGCTTTTAAATGTCTGTGTTGTTTATAAACACATTGTTTGTTTTGCCTTGAATAAGGCACGGCTTTTATAATATTGATGGCATTTGAAATAAGCAGGAGAGTCACAATGAAGTTTGTCGGTGAAAAAGATTATCAGCATGGCATGGACACTAAAGTAGGAGTGTTAATCACTAATTTAGGTACACCAGATGCGCCCACTAAAAAAGCATTGCGCACGTATCTTAAAGAGTTTCTAAGTGACCCTAGGGTGATTGAAACGCCAAAAATTATTTGGCAAATTATATTAAATGTCATTATCCTTAATGTACGTCCGGCAAAAAGTGCCAAGGCCTATGCAACAGTATGGACAGACAGTGGCAGCCCATTGTATGACATCGCTAAAAAACAACAGGCTGCTCTTGCCAAAGCATTGCCTAACCTTGTGGTTGGTTTGGCTATGCGTTACGGCAACCCAAGTATAGAAAGTCAGCTTATCAAAATGCGTGATCAAGGTGTGCGTAAGATCTTGATTTTCCCCATGTACCCACAGTATTGCGCAGCGACTACCGCAAGTACCTTTGATAAAGTCACTCAAGTGCTAAATAAATGGCGCTGGATTCCCGAAGTGCGTTTTATTAATGATTATTATCATGATGAGCTATACGTTAAAGCCTTAGCAAATAGTATTGTGGCCTTTCGTGAGAAACATGGTAAGCCAGACTTAACGTTGTTTAGCTATCATGGCATACCTAAGGCTTATCTGGATAAAGGTGATCCTTACCATTGTTTCTGCCGTGCCACTACGCGCCTAGTAAAAGAGCGTTTAAATTTAACAGACGAAGAAGTGATGACGACTTTTCAAAGTCGTTTTGGTCCTGCCGAATGGTTACAGCCTTATACAGACATAACGCTAAAAGAATTACCCGGCAAGGGCATTAAAAATGTTCATATTATTGCCCCGGCGTTCAGTGCAGATTGCTTAGAGACAATTGAAGAAATTAGTGTAGAAAATAGGGAGTATTTCATGGAAAGTGGTGGAGAAACCTACCGTTATATTCCGTGCTTAAACGATAGTGAAGAACACATTGAGCTGTTTACAAAGCTCATTAAGCAGCATACCCAAGGCTGGGATTAGCCTTTTGCTGCTAAAAATCGCTCCACTGTGGCTACAATAGTCTGGGTTTGATGATCTATTTCCATGTTCACCAAGTCCCCAGGGTTTGCTTTGCCAAATCCTGTGACTCTTAATGTTTCAGGAATGAGGCAAACACAAAACTCAGATTCCCTGACACAGCCTACAGTCAGGCTGCATCCGTTAAGGCCAATAAAGCCTTGGGGTAAAACGTGTTTTTTGTGTGCATCAGGTAAGTCAAACCAAATGTTTGTATTGCCATCTTGTGTGTCTATTCGGCTGATAGCTAAAGCTATGGATACATGTCCGGAAATAATATGGCCACCTATTTCATCACCATATTTTAATGAACGTTCTACATTTACCCAAGCTCCCTGTTTTAGCAGGCCTAGGTTGGTGAGTTTCAGGGTTTGGCCTATAACATCAAAACTAAAATGGTTATCACTTTGTGCCGTGACCGTAAGGCAGGTGCCATTGATGGCAATGCTTGCGCCTATATCCACCTTGTGGCTTATAGCTTTTGGCAGAGTGATAACAAAGCTGCGCTGGTTATTGCCAGTGGTAATAGAATTAATTTGGCCTTGGCCTTGGACGATACCCGTGAACATGATTTACCCGAAAGTGATTAAAAAGGCCGCTATAAAAGCTTTATATAGCTATGTTATCCGAGCGCAGCGTCTGTGTGAAGTAGAGTTTAACTTGTGAGCCGTATCATTTTGGCACCAATGGAAGGTTTGGCCGACAATATATTGCGTGACTGCCTTACCCAAATAGGTGGCATTGACTTGTGTGTCACAGAGTTCATTCGGGTTACCACTCAATTATTGCCTCCAAAAGTATTTCATCGCTTGTGTCCAGAGTTAGCCAATGGCTGTAAAACTCCAGCAGGTATACCTGT
>DKMQ01000001.1:15140-17073 GCA_002470565.1 Oceanospirillaceae bacterium UBA7410
GCCATAGGAGACGATGCTTGGTTGAGTGCTAAAATGCGGCTTGGGTTTGCCACTAAAGACTTAGCCTTAGAAAATGCGCAGCGCATACAAGGTGCTGGCGCCAACGAGCTCACCGTTCATGCTAGAACCAAAGTAGAGGGCTACCGTCCTCCAGCTCATTGGCAGTGGATTAAAAAAATCAGACAGGTAGTAGAGATTCCTGTGATTGCCAATGGCGAAGTATGGACGCCCCAAGATTACGCTGCATGTAGAAAAGCTAGTGGTAGTGAGGATGTGATGGTAGGCCGTGGGCTGGTATGGAAGCCAGATCTAGCATTACAAATTCGCCATCAGCGTGCTGGGCAACCAGTGCAAGAGTGGAGCTGGCCGGCTTTGGTGCCTACTGTGCTTTATTTTATTGATCTTGTTGATGCTCAAGTGGCCGTTAAGTTTCAAGACGCAAGGGTGAAGCAGTGGCTTAAACTGCTAGGTCGGGTTTACCCCCAAGCTAACGCATGTTTTGAACAGGGTAAGCGTTTGAAGACGCTAAATGAATTACGCTCCTTAGTGATCCATAGTCAGTAACTTTTGTAATGATTTAGGCATTAGCGTATGAGGACGCACATGTCATGAAAATCTGTGTAAATTAGTCCTTACCAAATGTATCCATCAAGCGCATGCTGTATACTCCTTACTTGAGTTTTAATGCTTTTTTACCAAATTACTGAGGTGTATCTTTGTATTCTATTGCCCGTAGCCTGTTGTTCCAACTTTCGCCAGAAACTGCTCATGACTTAACCCTTGATGGCCTTGCAGCTGGTGCGAGATTGGGGCTACTGCCGGCCTTAGCTCCAAGTATTGCTAATGTGCCTGTTACTGTAATGGGCATAGACTTCCCGAACCCTGTAGGGCTTGCTGCTGGATTGGATAAAAACGCCAGTGCTGTTGATGGTCTTGCGGCGTTAGGTTTTGGATTTATAGAAGTGGGAACGACAACGCCAAGGCCTCAGCCTGGTAACCCAAAGCCGCGTATGTTTAGACTTCCAGAAGCCCAAGCTATTATTAACCGCATGGGTTTTAACAATGAAGGTGTTGATAACCTTATAGAAAATATTAAAAAAGCCAAATACAGTGGCGTATTAGGTATTAATATTGGCAAAAATTTTGATACTCCAGTTGCAGACGCAGCATCAGACTACCTTATCTGCATGAGAAAGGTTTATGCCTATGCTAGCTACATTACAGTAAATATTTCCTCCCCTAATACGCCGGGTTTGCGAGACTTACAATATGGTGATTCTTTAAGTCAATTGTTGGGCGCTCTTAAGCAAGAGCAATCCGAGCTTGAAAAAATCCATGGTCGTTATGTTCCATTGGCCGTTAAAATTGCACCTGATATGGATGATGAACAACTGCAAGGTGTTGCTCACTGTGTCTTAGAGCATCAAATGGATGGTGTAATAGCAACTAACACTACTCTTAGTAGAGGCGGCGTAAGTTCATTAAATAATGCTGATGAAGCAGGGGGCTTGAGTGGTGCGCCATTGAAGGATCATGCAACTAAAACTATTGCGGATCTGTACGCCATTTTAGGTGAAGAGGTGCCTATTATCGGTGTGGGGGGTATCAATAGTGGTGCTGATGCGTTGGAAAAGTTGAATGCAGGAGCTAAATTATTACAGGTTTATAGCGGCTTAATTTACCAAGGCCCAGGCCTAGTTAAGCAATGTGTTAACGCCTGTAGAAGTCTTATCAAAAGTTAAAATACTTATAGTTTAAGTTTGCTTGTCGTGTGAATTGGCATGCTTTTTAACCAAAAATTTGAAAAGCACTCTAATATAGAATGAATAGAATGATTCAGATATGGGATTGGCCTATATAGTAGAACTCTCTTATATTGTAATAATGACTGTGATTAGGCTCTTTTACGCTAATACTATAGTCAAACAGCTAG
>DKMQ01000001.1:17181-34771 GCA_002470565.1 Oceanospirillaceae bacterium UBA7410
TATGTATTTTAGAACTTGGCAACGCCTAAGTTCTGTAGTCTTGGGTTTGGTATTGGCACCCGCTGCTATGGCAGATTGGGGGCTTAATATGCCTCAAGGCATCACAGAAGTCAGTCAATCTATATTCGAACTACATATGCTTATTTTTTGGATTTGCGTCTGGATAGGTGTGGTAGTTTTTGGAGTAATGTTTTATTCCATTTTCAAGCACCGTAAATCTAAAGGAGCTGTTGCATCTAAGTTCCATGAAAGCTTAGGCTTAGAGATTCTATGGACGGCAGTGCCTACGGTGATACTTATTGCTATGGCTGTGCCAGCAACTTCAGTGCTCATAGAAATGTATGACACTAAAAACTCTGATGTGGATATTAAGATCACAGGTCATCAGTGGAAGTGGCAATATGATTACCTTGGTGAAGACGTAGGTTTCTTTAGTAACATGACCACCACTGAAGACGAAATATATAATCGTACGGAAAAAGGTGAAAACTACCTTGAAGAAGTCGATTACAACGTTGTTGTTCCTACTGGACAAAAGGTACGTTTTTTAATTACTTCTAATGACGTTATCCACTCTTGGTGGGTTCCAGAAATTGCTGTTAAGAAAGATGCTATTCCAGGGTACATCAACGAATCTTGGACTGTTATCCCTGAAGGCCAAGAGGGCATTTACCGTGGTAAGTGTACCGAGCTTTGTGGTGTTAACCACGGCTTTATGCCTATCGTGTTAGAAGCGGTGACATCTGATGAGTATCAAGTTTGGCTAGAAGAGCAACGTGCAGGAAAAATTGCTGAAGCACAAGCTGCTTTAGGCGAGTTTTCTTATGACGAGCTTATGGTTAAAGGTGCAGACGTCTATGCACGAAGCTGTGCAGCTTGCCACGGTAATGAAGGCCAAGGTCTTGGTTCTGTATTCCCAGCACTAGCTGGCAGCTCTATGGCTCTTAACGACATGGCTGGTCACATCGATATTGTACTTAATGGCAAGCCAGGTTCGGCTATGCAATCATTTAGTGCACAACTTAGTGACGTTGACATCGCTGCTGTAATTACTTTCGAGCGAAATGCTTGGGGTAACGATACAGGCGAAACGGTGACTCCAAAAATGATAATTGACGCGAAGAAATAGGAGGCTGAATAATGACAACTGCGACTGCTAATCACGATGACCACGGGCATCATGGGCCTGCTAAAGGCATCATGCGCTGGGTATTAACAACTAACCACAAAGACATCGGTACAATGTACCTTTGGTTTTCTTTTGCTATGCTGCTTACTGGCGGTGTAATGGCTCTTATTGTTCGTGCTGAATTATTTCAGCCGGGTATGCAGCTAATAAGGCCAGAATTCTACAACCAAATGACCACCATGCATGGTCTGATTATGGTGTTTGGTGCGATCATGCCAGCCTTTGTTGGCTTAGCCAACTGGATGGTTCCACTGATGATTGGCGCGCCAGACATGGCTTTGCCTCGTATGAACAACTGGAGCTTTTGGATCCTGCCGTTTGCATTTGGTATGCTTTTGTTTACGCTATTTACTGAAGCGGGTGCGCCAAACTTTGGCTGGACTTTCTACGCTCCATTATCTACTACCTATGCGCCAAGTAGTGTGACGTACTTTATATTTGGTGTGCATATGATGGGTATTTCTTCCATCATGGGTGCGATCAATATCATTGTTACTATCTTAAACCTTCGGGCTCCAGGTATGACTTTGATGAAGATGCCACTATTTGTTTGGACTTGGTTTATTACAGCTTACTTGTTAGTAGCGGTAATGCCTGTTTTGGCAGGTGTTGTGACCATGATGTTGATGGATATTCACTACGGTACAGCATTCTTTGATGCTGCTGGTGGTGGTGATCCAGTATTGTTCCAACACGTATTTTGGTTCTTTGGTCATCCAGAAGTATACATAATGATTTTGCCAGCATTTGGTATTGTTTCTCAGATCATTCCTACCTTTGCTCGCAAGCCATTATTTGGTTATGCCTCGATGGTATATGCTACTTCTTCAATTGCGTTCTTGTCGTTCATCGTATGGGCTCACCATATGTTTACAGTAGGCTTGCCACTGCAAACTGAGCTCTTCTTCATGTACGCTACGATGTTGATTGCGATCCCTACGGGCGTGAAAGTATTTAACTGGGTGTCTACTATGTTCAGGGGTTCAATGACCTTTGAAACGCCAATGTTATTTGCCTTAGCTTTTGTAGTCTTGTTTACTATTGGCGGCTTCTCAGGCTTGATGCTTGCTATTGCACCTGCAGACTTCCAGTATCATGACACCTACTTTGTAGTGGCTCACTTCCACTATGTGCTAGTGCCTGGTGCTTTGTTTGGTATTATCGCTGGTGTTTACTACTGGTTGCCTAAATGGACTGGTCATTATTACAACGAGAACTTAGGCAAGTTTCACTTTTGGATGTCTTTCATTGGTGTAAACATAACCTTCTTCCCAATGCACTTTATTGGATTGGCAGGAATGCCTCGTCGTATACCTGACTATGCACTGCAATTTGCAGACTTCAATGCGATAGCGACCGTTGGTGCCTTTATATTTGGTTTCTCTCAGCTTATCTTCTTGTTCTTATTGATTAAGACGATTCGTGGTGGCGAAAAAGCCACGGACCAAGTTTGGGAAGGAGCCGAAGGCTTAGAATGGACTATTCCATCTCCAGCGCCATACCATACATTTGCTGAGCCACCACACGTTAAATAGGTTAACTAGATCTATATGAACTCTAACTCAACACAGCCGGATAACCAGTCCGGCCATAAGCCCAATAACACTGCGTTAAAGCTAGTGATAGCTGCGGTGGCTATGTTTGGGTTTGGTTTTGCTCTAGTGCCTTTGTACGATATATTTTGCGAAATTACTGGTATTAACGGTAAGACTGCAGGACCAGTAGAAAGGGTTGAGCAGTGGGTTGATACAAGCCGCACAATTACTGTGCAGTTTATAACGACTAATAACGCGGGTATGCCCTGGGAGTTTGAAGCTTTGCAAGAAGAAGTGGAAATGCACCCAGGAGCGTGGACCCAAGTAAAGTTTTGGGCTTTAAATCCCACAGAAAACGATATGGTAGGACAGGCGGTACCAAGTGTATCGCCATCGGAGGCTGCTGAGCATGTGCAAAAAACTGAATGTTTTTGCTTTGATCAGCAAACGTTAAAGGCTGGAGAAGGGCGTGAAATGCCGCTGATTTTTTCTCTAAGCCCTGATATTCCGTCTCACGTTAAAAAAGTGACGATGTCTTACACATTATTTGATGCAGGTGCTTTTGCTAAATAGCAAAGGCATATAAATATAATTTCGGCCGCAAACACGGCTTGATAATAAGTCTTCGACGAAGGAGCGATACATGGCAACGTCCAATTATTACGTACCAGAAAGTAGCTATTTTCCCATTGTGGCAAGTTTAGGCCTGATTGGAATGGCGGCTGGTGCTGGCGGTATGATGAACCAAATGAGCTCAGGTGGGCAAGGGTTTGGTTTCCCTCATCTAGTGTTCACAGCAGGTACTTTGGTACTGGCTTTTATTTTCTTTCAATGGTTCGGTAAAGTAATCACTGAAAGTAGAGCCGGTATGTATAGCCCTCAGATGGATAAGTCTTTTCGTTGGGGTATGAGCTGGTTTATTTTTTCAGAAGTTATGTTTTTCGTGGCATTCTTTGGTGTACTTTTATATGTGCGCCAATGGGCAGGACCATGGTTAGATGGCCAAGGTGATAAGGGCTCAACTCATATGTTATGGCCTGATTTTGACTACTCTTGGCCTATGTTTAATAACCCAGCAGGCGCAGATTACCCTGGTCCTCAGGCGGTTATTGATCCTTGGCACATTCCGCTGTTAAATACAGTGTTGTTGATGACTTCAAGTGTGACCTTGACCATTGCTCACCACGCGCTTAGAGCAATGCATCGCGGACGTACTATCTTTTGGTTAGCCGCAACAGTCATCCTAGGTGCTATCTTTGTTTATTACCAAATATTGGAATACATTGAAGCTTATACAGAGCTAGGGCTTACTTTAGATTCAGGTATATACGGTTCAACCTTCTTTATGTTGACAGGCTTTCATGGCCTTCACGTAACGATTGGTGCGTTTATCTTGTTTATAATGTGGATTCGTATTTGTAAAGGTCACTTTACTCCTGAGCAGCACTTCGGCTTTGAAGCAGCAGCTTGGTATTGGCATTTTGTTGATATGGTTTGGGTAGGTTTGTTCTTATTTGTTTATATCCTATAAGCTGTATTTGATAAACAAAAAAGGCAGCTTAATGGCTGCCTTTTTTATGCCTAGTACACATTTTTAAGGTTAATGGATAGCTGCCCAAGGCGAAGAAGTCACAAGTTGACCGGTCCAAAACCCGTAGGTTACTAGTACAATTAGAAGTACAATTAAGCTAACGCGGTATTTTAGTGAAGTAAGTAAACGGGTAGATTTTGTACCATCCTTCATTAAGAAAAAGAAACCACTGGCTAAGCTTGTTAGGGCCAGCAATAACACGATGATAATGACGATTTTGAGCATAAAAAGAGTCTCTATAGATACGTTTATTGATATGTTAATTAGGTTCGCTATATAAATGATAAAACGACTGCAACATTATTGGGCCATCACGGTTTTCACACTATTTTTTTTGCCCCTTACCATAAATTTAGGGTTGTGGCAGTTAGATAGGGCAGACCAAAAAATACTACTGCAGCAAAGTTTAACAGCTCTAGAACAGCCTATAATGGTACCTGATGATCAGGGGCTAATATTAGCAGAACTACAAAGCCTCCAAAGAGTGACATTGAATAGTAGCTTTATCAAGCCCTTTGTTTGGTTTAAAGATAATCAAGTAGTCTCTGGTAAAGTGGGTTATGACGCCATAGGGCTCATAGGTGCTGGCGATAACCTGTTGCTAGTTAATCGTGGTTGGTTTGCGTCAAATGGGCAAAGAGACCCATTACCTGAGATTGATTGGGTTAATGGCAAGGTGTCGTTGACAGGGCGCTTAGTGCCTGTTCAAGTGAATCCATATCAGTTAGGTGAGGACACTTATTCTGACCAATACCCTCAGTTAGTTCAGGAAATTAGCCCTGCAGTATTAACTGAGCATTTAGCAGCTTCAATTGAGGGAACTCTTTTGCCTTGGGTATTGATACTTGATACACCAGGTGACGCAACACTTACGCCGCACTGGAAAGCTAGCGCAATGGCTTCAGAAAAACATATGGCGTATGCATGGCAATGGTTTGGCCTCGCGCTGACCCTGTGTTTATTATATATTTATCGAGTATTTTACTCTCCCATCGACACTAAAAGGTAGACCTATGACCACTAAGACAAATAATCGCTGGACTTTGTACGCAGTGTTTGGAGTAACTGTTGTGCCTCTTATGTTCGCTATGCTGATGTATTTTAATTTATGGGGTGTGCCAGAAGGAAGAACTAACTCGGGTGAGTTATTACTGCCACCTAATGATCTAATACAAGCCCAGTTAGTGGATCAAGACTCTATGCCTTGGTCACAGGCAGATTTAGACAAAAGGTGGCTGGTAGTTTATCTAACCCAAAAAGAGTGTGATCAATCTTGCCAAGAAGCCACTCATTTATTACGACAAATACACACTGCGGTAGGTAAGGAAGCGCATAGAATTACACGTATATTAGTTAGCTCACAAGGTGACTTTAATGAACAGCTGCAACTAGATTATCCTGCGCTTGTTCAGCTTCAAAGCCTTTCTTTGGAAACCTTTGAAAAGGGTGAGGGCATCTATATTGTAGATCCACTGGGTAATATGATGATGTATTTTGGCACCGGATTTGTTGGAAAAAAATTACTTAAAGATCTAAAAAAGTTACTTAGAACCTCAAACATAGGGTAACCACATTATGAACACTCCTACTATTGGCGCACCTAAATGGAGCGTATTTTTAACCTGTATCGCACTCGCTATTGTAACTTGCGTTATTATTCTAGGCTCTTGGACTCGCCTTGCCGATGCTGGCTTGGGTTGTCCTGATTGGCCTGGCTGTTATGGAAACCTGTTAGTACCTGAAACTGTGGAAGCGATTGCAGCGGCTGAAGCCCTATACCCAGATGCTCCGGTAGAGGCAGCTAAAGGGTGGCTGGAGATGATTCATCGTTACTTTGCAACACTACTTGGGTTTATTATCTTAGTGATTGCAGTGTCATCTTGGTCTCAGCGAAAGCGTTTAAATTATCCTTTTGGTCTAACACAAGGTTTGCTAGCCATGGTAATGCTCCAAGGTGCCTTTGGTGCTTGGACTGTTACTTGGAAGTTGTGGCCGCAAGTAGTTACAGCTCATTTGATGGGTGGTTTTTTTATTGCTAGTTTATTGACTATTCTGTTAATAAAGTTACGCCGCGTAGGTCGTCCCCTTAAAGGTTTGTCACTGTCTAATATCACGCATGGTCAGTTGAAAATTTGGACGTCTTTAGCGCTATTATTAGTTATTGCTCAAATATTTTTAGGCGGTTGGATGAGCTCTAACTATGCTGCTTTAGCGTGTTCTACTTTGCCAGATTGTAACGGCACTTGGTGGCCCAAAATGAATTTTTCAGAGGGTTTTGATATCACTCAGACACTTGGGCCAAGTTATTTGGGCGGCTTGATGCATACTGAAGCTCGCACGGCTATTCACGTTTTACACCGTTATGGTGCTATGATCTTAGGTGTATTTCTGGTGCTGTTAAGCTACCGCTTAATGTCACAAGATGATCGTCGTTTACGCAAATTTGGTCTAGGCTTTTTAGTCGTATTTTTTGTGCAGTTCTGCTTAGGTTTGGCTAATATTTATTACTTGCTGCCCCTGGACGTTGCTGTTGCCCACAACTTTGGTGGCGCATGTTTATTTGTGCTGACTGTCAGTCTTAATTATGTAGTATTTTCTAGCCGAGGGCGCCTCAATGAGTTCTGAAGCCACAGCCACGCCAATGAGTATTAATTGGCGTGACTATTATGAGATGTGTAAACCTAACGTGGTTTTTCTCATGATATTAACGTCTCTAGTGGGCATGTTTTTAGCGGTACCAGGTATGGTGCCATGGCCAGTGCTAATATGGGGGAACCTTGGTATTGCTATGGTTTCAGGTGCGTCAGCTGTTGTGAATCATGTTATTGATAGGCGTATTGATGGACAAATGGGTCGCACTCATAACCGTCCAGTGGCCAAAGGTAAAGTTAAACCGTCTCATGCGATTATTTTTGCTGCATTGATGACTGTTGTAGGCCTTGCTATTTTGTATGTATTAGTCAATCCAATGGTAGCTTGGTTGACGTTGGCGTCTTCCATAGGGTATGCGTTTATTTATACCGGGTATCTTAAGCGAGCTACACCTCAAAATATTGTTATTGGTGGGCTTGCAGGGGCAATGCCTCCACTTTTGGGATGGGTTGCTGTCACTGGTACTATAGATCCTAATGCGCTTTTGCTAGTGCTTATTATTTATGCTTGGACACCTCCTCATTTTTGGGCTTTGGCGATTCATAAGCGTGATGAGTATGCCAAAGTTGAAATTCCGATGTTGCCCGTCACACATGGCCTAGAGTTCACTGGCCTACAAATTTTGTTATATACCGTGTTGATGATTATATCCACTATGCTGCCTTACATAGTGGGGATGAGTGGCTTTATATACTTAGTGGGTGTGACTTTATTAAACATTCGTTTCTTGTACTGGGCCTTTCGTTTGTATCGTGGCGCCTATGAAAAAGCAGCGATGAAAACATTTTGGTATTCAATCATATACCTCATGTTATTGTTTGTGCTTTTGTTGGTTGATCATTATTTTCCAGTCTAGCCTAGTGTTAAGTGACTGTGTTTAAGCTAACGATAGACGTTGTTGTGACTTACAATAACGTCTTCATAAAGAATAACTAATATTTTGAATTGGTTATTCTATTTACCCAGAC
This sequence comes from Oceanospirillaceae bacterium UBA7410, assembly GCA_002470565.1. GTDB lineage: Bacteria > Pseudomonadota > Gammaproteobacteria > Pseudomonadales > Balneatricaceae > Njordibacter. Next base: position 25,117 of record DKMQ01000001.1, read on the forward strand.
CTTAAGCCTTATTTATCTGTCTGCGCGTGCTAAGTGACGCATCCAATTCCCCTTCGCATTCCCAATGATGTTATACTTCGCGCCCATTTAATGACCGCAGTATAGACCTATGACCTACGCCTTTTTCGCCACTTGTCCCAAAGCTATGGAGCCTATATTGGCCGATGAACTAGGCCCTTTAGGGGCTGAAGATATCAAGCTAACGCAAGGTGGTGTTTATTTTAATGGTGACTTAAAAGTTGGGTATAGTGCATGTCTATGGAGTCGTTTAGCTAACCGCGTGTTATTACTTTTGCATGATGAAGCTGTAGATAGTGTCGATGAGCTTTATGATGCCGTCAGTAAAGTAGAGTGGACGCAACACTTTGACAGCGACCAAACCTTTTTAGTGGACTATGCAGGCCGTATGCGCGGCATTGATAATACTCACTTTGGTGCGCTTAAAGTAAAAGATGCCATTGTCGATCAATTTCGAAGTAAGGGTGAATTACGTCCTAATATAGCTAAACAAGAACCAGATGTTCGCATTAATGTATTTGTTGTGCGCGGTCGTGTGCGTATTAGTTTGGACCTGTCAGGAGAGAGCCTACATAAACGTGGGTATCGCAAAGAAGGCGGTATGGCGCCGCTCAAAGAAAACTTAGCAGCAGCGTTGTTGATTCGTGCTGGCTGGCCAGCCATGGCAGCTGCCGGTAAGCCATTAATGGATCCTATGTGTGGCTCTGGTACTTTTTTAATAGAAGCTGCCATGATGGCATCTGATACGGCGCCTGGTCTTTTGCGCTGGCGCTTTGGTTTGCAAATGTGGAAGCAACACAATGTAGAGCTTTGGCGTGAAATTTGGGATGCTGCAGAATTGCGCAGAGAAGTTGGCGAAGCTGCTGCCACTAGCGAAATCCATGGTTATGACGGCCAGCCAAAAGCGGTCTCTAAATGTCGTGAAAACTTAAAACAAGCCGGTATGACTGATCGTATTCGTGTTAGCCACCGAGAGCTTAAAGATTTAAAGCCACTCACTCATAATGCTGAGCAGCAAATGGGCTTAGTGATCACAAACCCTCCTTACGGTGAGCGTTTAAGTGAAGTGGCAGATATCCAATATTTATATCAGCACCTTGGCGAGCGTTTAAGCCAAGATTTTATTGGCTGGGAATTAGCCGTATTTACGGGTAACTCTGAATTAGGCAAAGCTGTGGGTTTGCGCTCCCACAAGCAATATTCGTTTTATAATGGAGCGATCAAGAGTCAATTGTTAATGTACACTCTTGAAACCTCCAACCGTTTTGCAGACCGTCGCCAAGCCAGTGGAGAAATCCCACTACAAGCGCTAAGTGAAGGAGCACAAATGTTTGCTAACCGCTTGGTGAAAAACCGCAAGCAGTTTAGTAAATGGGTTAAGCAAGAAAAAATTGAATGTTACCGGTTATATGATGCCGATATGCCAGAGTATGCTGTAGCGATTGACGTGTATGGTGATTGGTTGCATGTACAAGAATACGCAGCTCCCAAGACTGTTGACGCTGAAAAGGCTCAACGTCGTCTAGAAGAGGTGATGTTAGCGCTGCCTCAAGCGCTGCAGGTTCCAGAAGAACGTATCGTGTTGAAACAGCGTCGTCAGCAAACGGGTAAGGATCAGTACCAAACTCATGACGAAAAAGGTGAATACATTCAGGTTCAAGAAGGTGGCTGTAAGCTGCTAGTTAACCTTAATGATTATTTAGACACTGGCTTGTTTCTAGATCACAGGCCTGTGCGTCAAAAAATTCAACACTTAGCTCATAACAAGCGTTTTTTAAACTTATTTTGTTATACCGGCACAGCTACTATGCATGCGGTGCAGGGTGGGGCGCACAAGTCTTTGAGTGTAGATATGTCGGCTACCTACCTGTCATGGGGTAAAAAGAACCTTGCCTTGAATGGTTTTAGTGACCAGGTCCATCGCTTTGAGCAACACGATTGTATGGAGTTTATTAAGAGTCATAAAGGTGAGTATGACCTTATTTTCCTTGATCCTCCTACATTTTCAAACTCTAAGAAAATGGTAGGTGTGTTAGATGTGCAGCGTGATCATGCGTGGATGATTCACAAAGTGATGGATTTACTCACAGAAGATGGTTTGTTGATATTCTCTACCAACTATCGACGTTTTGAATTGGACGAAAAAGTGCTACAGCATAATCATGTAGTAGACATCAGTGATGAAACCTTAGATAAAGACTTTGCTCGTAATAAGAAAATCCATCGCTGTTGGGAAATTCGTAAATATAAGCCAGAAGTAGAAAATACGTCAGAATTCTATGACGCAGATTATGCTACATCCACTCCTGCATCTATTGCAGCAGTGAAAGCTGAAGCTAGGTTGGCTTATGAAGCTGAAGATAGATTGGCGTTTCAGGCTGAAATGAAACTCACTATTGCAGCTGAAGCTAAAGCTAGAGAAGAGGCTGAGTCTAACTCTTCAGCCAATGAATCTAACGACCTACAAAAGGCCTCTAGCGCTCCAGAAAAGGCCACTAGTGCCCCACAGCAGGCCGATATCACTCCACCCAAGGTTAAAGGGAAGTTTAACCCTTGGGTTAAGTAAGACTCATTTTTTAGTCTTGTGACGTAGCGCCGATTTTATGAATACTAAGGTCGGCGCCGTTAAACTCTTCTTCGTCAGTCAGTCTAAGGCCAATAAATGCCTTCACGCCACCGTAAACAATAAAGCCACCAACTAAGGCAATAGATAAGCCTAAAAGTGTGCCTATCAGTTGGGATATAAGGCTTACACCGCCTAAACCTCCAAACATTTCTAAGCCAAAAATACCTGCAGCAATACCGCCCCATGCGCCGCATAAGCCATGAAGTGGCCACACTCCAAGAACATCATCAATTTTCCAGCGGTTTTGGGTGAGCATAAAGGCATAAACGAAAAGTCCGCCGGCAATAAGGCCTACAGCTAACGCGCCAATAGGGTGCATTAAATCTGACCCTGCACATATTGCTACTAAGCCCGCTAATGGACCATTGTGAACAAAACCTGGATCATTTTTACCAATGACTAGTGCTGCAATGGTGCCACCTGCCATGGCCATGAGAGTGTTTACTGCTACCAGACCACTAATACCATCTAAAGTTTGAGCGGACATAACATTAAAGCCAAACCAGCCTATGGTTAAAATCCACGAACCTAAAGCTAAAAACGGGATACTTGATGGTGCAAAGGCGACAAGCTTGCCTTTACGGTAGCGTCCTTTGCGTGTGCCCAGCAGCAACACAGCTGCAAGTGCTAGCCATCCACCTACGCCATGCACTACTACAGAGCCTGCAAAGTCATGAAAACTTGCACCGAAGGTTGCTTCAAGCCATGCTTGAAAACCGTAATTACCATTCCAAGCAATGCCTTCAAATAAGGGGTATACGATGCCAACAGTTAAGGCAGCTGCAATAAGTAGCGGCCAAAAGCGCGCTCGTTCAGCAATGCCGCCTGAGATGATCGCGGGAATGGCTGCGGCAAAGGTCATTAAGAAGAAAAACTTGACTAACTGATAGCCGTTATTCGCGCCGAGTTCTTGTGCGCTAATAAAAAAGTGTTGATCGTAGGCGATCCAGTAACCAACAAAAAAATAGGTCACACAAGAAAATCCAAAATCAGTCATTATCTTAACTAAGGCGTTGACTTGGTTTTTATGGCGAACTGTACCTACCTCCAAAAAAGCGAAACCTGCATGCATAGCGAGCACCATGATGGCCCCCATAAGAATGAAGAGGGTGTTTGAGCTTTGCACTAAGGCTGCTACTGCACTTGTTGTGGCTTCCACTGGAACTCCTTAACTATAACCGCGCACCATTATGTTGCGCAGGATTTGTATTTTGGCATCGGTATTTTCGCCCTGTATTGGGGCGAGGCAATGCTACCTATGGGTGATAATGGTGCATTTTGCAACCATGCTTGCTAAATCACGCTTAAATGAGCGCTTTCTACTGTACAAAGCAAAGACCGTGCCAGAGGTTTAATGCAGGCAATAAAAAACCACCCTAAGGTGGTTTTGAAAGACTCAAATGAAGATTACTTCTTTAAGTAAGAGCGTTTAGTTTCGCCGGTATATAATTGGCGAGGACGACCAATTCGATAAGGGCTATTAAGCATTTCATGCCAGTGTGATATCCATCCTACGGTACGAGCTACCGCAAAAATCACCGTAAACATTGATGATGGAATACCAATCGCTTTAAGGATAATACCTGAATAAAAGTCTACATTGGGGTATAGCTTGCGTTGAATAAAGTATTCATCTTCCAGCGCAATTTGCTCTAGGCGTTTAGCAATTTGCAACAAAGGGTCATTGTCTATGCCAAGCAGTGTGAGTACTTCATCACAGGTTTCACGCATGACCGTGGCGCGGGGATCAAAGTTTTTATATACCCGGTGGCCAAAGCCCATAAGGCGGAAAGGATCGTCTTTGTCTTTTGCTTTAGCAACAAAAGCATCTATGTTTGACACGTCACCAATTTCTTCAAGCATGTTAAGCACAGCTTCATTGGCACCGCCATGAGCAGGGCCCCATAAAGCGGCTATGCCAGAAGCAATACATGCAAATGGGTTGGCGCCAGAGGAACCAGCTAAACGGACCGTAGATGTAGAGGCATTTTGCTCATGGTCAGCATGCAGCATGAATATTTTATCCATGGCGCGGGCCAGCACTGGGTCGACATTACTGTCTTTAGTAGGCTTGCTAAACATCATGTGCAAGAAGTTTTCAGCGTACGTAAGCTCTTCACGTGGAAACACGAAAGGTTGGCCGATAGAATATTTGTAACACATGGCTGCCAAAGTTGGCATTTTGGCAATTAAGCGATGAATCGCTTTTTCTCTATGCTCGGCATTGTCGTTATCAAGTTGATCGTGGTAGAAAGCAGACAAGGCACCCACAACACCACACATAATCGCCATTGGGTGAGCGTCGCGACGAAAGCCTCTGAAAAATTGTATAAGTTGCTCATGCACCATTGTGTTGGTGGTGATTTCTTTTTCAAACACTTCCATCTGCTTTGCGTTAGGAAGCTCGCCGTGGATAAGTAGGTAGCAAGTTTCTAAATAGGTAGAGTTAGCTGCTAAGTCTTCAATGGCATAACCACGATGCAATAACACACCATTGTCACCATCTATGTAAGTGATTTTAGATTCGCAGGATGCTGTAGATACAAAGCCTGGGTCGTAAGTGAAAAGACCTTTGCTCACTAATTGACGTACATCAATCACGTCTGGGCCTGTGCTGCCTGAGTATATTGGCAGTTCAATTGGGTCCATACCTTCTATGTGAAGAGTGGCTTTTCTTTCGGACATTTGTTGGCTCCTGAAAAATGTTGTGGGGCATAGGTGGGCGTACAAGGCGGTAATGTAGCTCTATTGCACAATGATAAACAGCGGACATAAGTAGTACATCCCTTAAAACTCGAAGGATATTCTACACTAGGCACAGTGAATAAAGTCCGTGGCGTGGATTCGGCAAATAGATTCTAGGTATAACCACAAGTGATATAGAGAAGGGTTGTTATATCATATTCAATATATGTTCCTCCTTTGGGCGTGGTTTGTAAAGCCATAGGGCTGATTTATGGACAAAATTTAACACTAAATTGACACTAATTTAAACTCATTAAAAGAACTCATATACGACAAAGGTTTCGTTGTTTTATGTGTTTCAAGTCACTATACTTGTCTGCGACGTGACGCTTTCAGTTAAGATAGTGTCGATTCTACGTAGTGTTCCAAGCCTTAGTTTTACTAATTATTTAGCCAAGAGTAGGTAGCCGTGAGCGATAAAAGACCCGTAAACCTTGATCTGGGCACATTCAACCATCCATTAGTTTCTGTGATTTCTATTTGTCACCGTATTTCTGGTGTGGTTTTGTTTGTGGGCCTAGTGTTTTTGTTCAACATATTTGATTCATCATTATCTAGTGCCTCAGAATTTGCCTCAGCGCAGGCTCTTTTGCAGGATAACTTCTTTGCCAAGTTTGTGACTTGGGGTTTGTTGTCTTCTTTAGGGTTTCACTTTAGTGCAGGCATGAAGCATCTTGTTATGGATTTTGGCCATGGCGAAGAAATAGATAGCGCCAACAGGGCAGCGAAATTCGTAATTGCCTTAACCGCCTTATTATCTGTATTAGCAGGAGTCTGGGTATGGTAACCACAGTAACAAGTTATGGTCGTAGTGGCCTTTCCGATTGGCTAGTGCAGCGTGTAAGCGCTGTAATACTTGCTGTTTACTCTATTTTTATGGTGCTTTACCTTTTGTTAAACCCACAAATAGATTTTGTGCAGTGGAGCGCTTTATTTAGCGGCACAGGCATGCGTATTTTTAGTTTAATGGCGCTTTTGTCTTTGGGTGCCCATTGCTGGATCGGTCTTTGGTCTGTTTCTACTGATTACCTCAAGCACTTTGCTGTGCGCTTTGTGTTCCAAATGGTAGTTGGTTTGTTAATGTTTATTTACACCATTTGGGGTGTTCAGCTTCTTTGGGGCCTATAAGTTATGTCAAACATTTTACGTAAAATGTCCTATGAAGCCATCGTTATTGGTGGTGGTGGTGCCGGTATGAGGGCTGCGTTACAGCTTACTGAGTCGGGATTAAAGACGGCATGTATTACTAAAGTATTTCCAACTCGATCACATACAGTGTCGGCTCAAGGTGGTATTACCTGCGCTATAGCAAGTAATGATCCAAATGATGATTGGCGCTGGCACATGTACGATACCGTCAAAGGTTCCGATTACATTGGCGACCAAGACGCAATCGAATACATGTGTAGTGTTGGCCCGCAGGCGGTATTTGAGCTAGATCATATGGGTCTGCCTTTTTCCCGTACAGAAGAGGGTCGTATTTACCAGCGTCCTTTTGGTGGTCAATCTAAGAATTTTGGTGAGGGTGGTCAGGCCGCTCGCACCTGTGCAGCTGCAGACCGAACAGGGCATGCGTTATTGCACGCCTTATACCAAGGTAACTTAAAAGGTGGCACTACCTTCTTGAACGAATGGTTCGCTGTAGATATGGTGCAAAATGATGATGGCGCTGTTGTTGGTGTGGTCGCTATTTGTATCGAAACAGGTGAAACCGTTTACATTGAAGCTAAAGCTACTGTTTTGGCTACAGGCGGTGCAGGTCGTATTTATCAGTCTACTACTAATGCATTAATCAATACTGGCGACGGTGTTGGTATGGGCTTGCGCATGGGTTTACCTGTCCAAGACATGGAGATGTGGCAGTTCCATCCAACAGGCATCGCAGGTGCTGGCACCTTGGTTACTGAAGGTTGCCGTGGTGAAGGTGGATATCTGATCAATAAAGACGGCGAACGTTTCATGGAGCGCTATGCGCCTAATGCTAAAGATTTAGCCGGCCGTGATGTTGTTGCTCGTTCCATGGTATTAGAGATTTTAGAAGGCCGCGGTTGTGGTGAGAATGGCGATCATGTGCTGTTAAAGCTAGATCATTTAGGCGAAGAAGTGCTGGAAAGTAAGTTGCCTGGCATTTGTGAACTATCTCGTACATTTGCTCATGTAGATCCAGTATTTGAGCCAGTGCCAGTAGTTCCTACGTGCCACTATATGATGGGTGGTTTACCTACCAACATTGGTGGTCAGGTGCTTTATCCAGAATCTGAATCAGAAACCCGAGTTGTTGATGGCCTATATGCCTGTGGTGAGGTGGCTTGTGTATCAGTTCACGGCGCTAACCGTTTAGGTGGTAACTCATTATTAGATTTAGTTGTATTTGGCAGAGCTGCAGGTATCCAGATTGAAAAATCGATGCGTGAAGGCTATCAGTCAGAGGCAGCCAGTCAGGCCAATGTAGACGCTGCTATGGTACGCCTTAATACTTTGAATAATTCTGAGTCTGGTGAAAGTATCTCAGAAGTTCGAGAAGAGCTTCAAAAGACGATGCAGTTGTACTTTGGTGTGTTCCGTGAAGGCGATAGCATGCAAAAAGGCTTAGAATTGTTACGTGAGCTACGAATAAAGGTATCTAACCTTCACTTGCAAGACAAAACTGGTGCATTTAACACTGATCGTATCGAAGCACTTGAGCTACAAAACTTGTTTGAAGTAGCCTTTGCCACAGCAATTTCTGCTGAACAGCGCAAAGAAAGCCGTGGAGCGCATGCTCGTAATGACTTTACCGTACGTGATGATGAAAACTGGTTAAAGCATTCAGTGTATTACCCCTTAGAAGAGCGGCTTGGAAAGCGAGACGTAAACTTTTCACCTAAAACGATGGAAGCATTTCCACCGAAAATCCGTACTTATTAAGGAGTAGTGATATGTTAACAGTGAGTATTTATCGCTACCATCCAGAACTTGATGAAAAGCCTTATATGCAGGACTTTCAAGTAGATACTGGTGGTAAGGACATCATGGTATTAGACGTTTTGAACCTGTTGAAAATTCAAGACCGCAGCCTTGCTTATCGCCGCTCATGCCGCGAAGGCGTATGTGGTTCTGATGGTATGAATATTAATGGTACCAATGGCTTGGCGTGTATTACACCCTTGTCTTCGGTTGTAAAAAATAACAAATTAGTGCTTCGTCCATTGCCTGCTTTGCCTGTCATTCGTGATTTGGTAATTGACATGGATCAGTTCTATAAACAATACGAAAAAATCAAACCATTCTTGTTGAATGATACGCCAGCCCCAGGCATTGAACGCCTTCAGTCACCTGAAGAGCGTGAAAAATTGGACGGCTTATATGAGTGTATTCTGTGCGCATGTTGTTCAACTGCTTGTCCATCATTTTGGTGGAATCCTGATCGTTTTATTGGCCCAGCCGGTTTGCTTCAGGCCTATCGTTTCTTAGCTGACAGTCGAGATACGGCCACTGAAGAGCGTCTGGCAGGCCTAGATGACCCGTTTAGTGTGTTTCGTTGTCATGGTATTATGAATTGCGTAACCGTATGTCCTAAAGGCTTAAACCCTACTAAGGCAATCGGGCATATTCGTAACATGCTAATGACCAGAGCTACCTAAGGGTATGTGAAGCACGCTTAAGGCAGTTAAAGCTTTGAGCGTGTATTTCTTTAGAAAAATTGACGATGTAACTTAACCAATTGGTGCTATACGCGTTATACTATGCATGTTTGGTTAGGTTAGGCCATAAATAAAACAATCGGTGATACTGAATGCAAGACAGCGTAATGGAGCAGCAGAGGCGTGAGTCTCATTTCTCTGGTGGTAATTTCGCGTACATTGAAGAAATGTACGAAACCTATCTACGTGACCCCAATGCAGTTCCAGAGCAATGGCGCCAAGAATTTGATCAATTGCCACGAGTGCCCAACTCCATCAGTGGCGATATACCTCACTCTACAATAAAAGAACACTTTGTTCTCTTAGGTAAAAACCAAAGTAAATCACATCCTGTACAAACCTCTACTTTAAGCAGTGATCACGAGCGTAAACAAGTGCGAGTGATGCGGCTTATTAACGCCTATCGTTTGCATGGTCACCAAGTTGCAAGTCTAGATCCTTTAGAGCTTCAACCTAAAGAAGTGGTGCCCACTTTAGATTTACATTTCCATGAATTATCAGCTGCAGACTTAGACACTGTTTTTCAGGTGGGTGCGTCATACTTAGGCAAAGAAGAAATGCCTTTGTCAGAAATCATTGCAGG
>DKMQ01000001.1:34826-44178 GCA_002470565.1 Oceanospirillaceae bacterium UBA7410
CAGCGCGTTGAGTCAGTGCGCAGCCACCCGACACATACACCAGCAAAGCGTCGTCATATTTTTGAACGTTTAATCGCAGCTGAAGGTTTAGAAAAATATTTGGCTTCGCGTTTTTCTGGTGCCAAACGTTTTGGCCTAGAAGGTGGCGAAACCCTTATTCCAATGTTGGATAATATTATCCAGCGTTCAGGCAGTAACAAAGCCAAAGAAATTGTTATTGGCATGGCTCACCGTGGCCGTCTTAACGTATTGATTAATATTTTTGGCAAAAATCCAGTTGATTTATTTGAAGAGTTCGAAGGTAAGCGCCCTTTAAATACCTCTGGCGATGTTAAATACCATCAAGGTTTTTCAACCAATGTGAACACTCCAGGTGGAGAAGTTCATATGGCTTTAGCATTTAACCCATCGCATTTAGAAATTGCTAATCCAGTTGCTGAAGGCTCAGTACGTGCCCGCCAAGACCGCCGTAATGATCCCCATGGTGACACAGTGTTACCTATTTGTTTGCATGGGGATGCAGCATTTGCCGGCCAAGGCGTAGTTATGGAAACATTGCAGATGTCCCAAACTCGAGCCTATAAAACTGGCGGTACTGTACACATAGTTATCAACAACCAAGTGGGCTTTACCACCAGTAAAAAAGAAGATGCGCGCACAACACCTTATTGTACCGATGTTGCTAAATTTATAGACGCACCTATTTTTCATGTTAACGGTGATGACCCAGACGCAGTGGCCTTTGTATCAGAGCTAGCACTTGACTATCGTAATGAATTCAAGCGCGACGTGGTGATAGATTTAGTATGTTATCGTCGTCGCGGACACAATGAAGCTGATGAGCCCTCTGGTACGCAACCGCTCATGTATAACGCCATTAAAGCCAAACAAACTGTGGCGACATTGTATGGTCAACAATTGATCAATGATGGTGTTCTCACGCAAGAAGACATCACTATTTCGCAAAACGATTACCGCAATGCACTGGATAACGGTGAGCATGTGGCTAAATCTCTTGTGACCACTCCTGATGAAACTTTATTTGTTAACTGGAAGCCATACTTGAACCATGAGTGGACAGCCGCTGGTGATACGCGAGTTTCTGCTGAGTTATTGAAAGACTTAGGTAAACGTTTAGATCAGGTGCCTCAAGGTTTTGTTGTGCAGCGCCAAGTGAAAAAGATTCTTGATGACCGTTTGAAAATGGCATCTGGAGCTACAGAAATAAACTGGGGTTTTGCGGAAGTTATGGCTTACGCGTCTTTGTTAGAGGAAGGTTATCCTATCCGTCTTACTGGACAAGACGTGGGACGAGGAACGTTCTCTCATCGTCATGCAGTACTCCACGATCAAAAAGGTAGTGGCGCTTATGTACCTTTACGTAACCTATCACCCACACAGCCTCAATTCACTATCTTTGATTCTCTTTTGTCAGAAGAGGCAGTGTTAGCTTTTGAATATGGCTATGCATCCACGGCGCCAGAAGGGTTAGTTATTTGGGAAGCTCAATTTGGTGACTTTGCCAACGGTGCTCAAGTCGTAATAGATCAGTTTATTACCAGTGGAGAGCATAAGTGGGGCCGTATGTGCGGCTTAACGATGCTGCTACCCCACGGATATGAAGGCCAAGGTCCAGAGCATTCTTCGGCGCGCTTAGAGCGTTTCTTGCAGCTGTGCGCTGAGCATAATATTCAGGTTTGTGTGCCTACGACTCCAGCACAAATATTCCACTTGATCAGACGCCAAGTGATACGCCCTATGCGCAAACCACTAGTGGTAATGTCGCCTAAGAGTCTACTTCGTCATAAAGTGGCTATCTCAAGCCTAGACGAGCTAGCTAATGGCGAATTCCAAAACGTCATCGATGATGTAGATGATCACAGCAAAGCGGCAGTGAAACGTGTTGTGCTAACCAGTGGCAAGGTTTACTACGATTTACTTGAACAGCGTCGTTTGGGCAAGTTAGATCATGTGGCGATTGTTCGCATTGAGCAATTGTATCCGTTCCCTGAGCAGCATTTAACTGATGTGTTATCGCAATACCCGAATCTAGAAATTGTAGTTTGGTGTCAAGAAGAGCCCCAAAACCAAGGTGCTTGGTATTGCAGTCAGCATCATATGCGTAAAGTTGTTCAAAGTGGCCGTCCTAGCCTGCCTTTGGTTGTTGCCTCAAGGCCTGCCTCTGCAGCGCCAGCATGTGGTTACATGTCTGTGCACCTAGAAGAACAACGTTATTTAGTAGCCCAAGCACTGGGATTAGAATCATGAACGGGTTAATAGAGCAAACCCTACTAATCAATAAAGCGAAGAGATAAACCATGTCTATTGAAATTAAAGCACCATCTTTTCCTGAGTCTGTGGCCGATGGCACTATCGCAACTTGGCACAAGCAACCAGGGCAAGCGTGCAAACGTGATGATTTGATCGTTGATATTGAGACCGATAAGGTAGTAATGGAAGTGGTTGCGCCAGCAGACGGTAGCTTGTCAGAAATTATGGCAGGTGAAGGAAGCACTGTGTTGAGTAACGAAGTGATTGCTATGTTTGTTGCAGGCGATGTCGCCGCAGCAGCCCAAGCCGTTACTGCAACAGAAGCTGATGCTGTCGCACTTGATGCAAGTGGCCCAGCTGTGCGTAAGTTACTACACGAAAATAATTTAGATGCGAGTTTGGTTGTAGGTACGGGTAAAGGTGGGCGTTTGCTTAAAGAAGACGTGCTTAATTACTTGAAAAACCCAAGTGTAGTCGCACCAGTGTCCACGGCTCCTGTTGCTGCACCAGTAGCAGCACCTGTTGCCACAGAAATGCCTGCACCTTCTACTGGGCCAACACATCGCACATCAAGACGTGTGCCTATGACACGGTTGCGTTCAACCATAGCAAAACGTTTAGTGTCTGCCCAAAATGAAGCTGCTATGCTGACTACCTACAATGAAGTAGATATGTCTCCAATTATGGCGCTTCGCAAGCAATATAAAACTCAATTTGAAAAAGCCCATAATGGTACTCGTTTAGGCTTTATGTCATTTTTTGTTAAGGCTGCAGCAGAAGCACTTAAGCGCTTTCCAGCAGTTAACGCCTCATTAGATGGCAATGATATGGTTTATCATGCGTATCAAGACATCAGTGTTGCTGTATCTACAGATCGTGGCCTAGTAGTGCCAGTATTACGCGATGTAGAAGCAATGACTTTGGCTGATATCGAAAAAGGCATTGTGGGTTTAGCTACTCAAGCTAAGGCAGGCAAATTAACACTAGAAGACATGCAAGGTGGTACTTTCACCATCACTAATGGTGGTATTTTTGGATCGTTATTATCCACCCCCATTTTGAATGCCCCACAAACAGCAATTCTTGGCATGCACACTATCCAAGAACGCCCTGTTGCAGAAAACGGCCAAGTTGTTATACGCCCAATGATGTATTTAGCTCTGTCTTATGATCATAGGATGATTGATGGCAAGGATGCGGTTCAGTTCTTAGTGACCATTAAGGAATTACTGCAAGACCCAGCACGAATATTGCTAGAAATATAAGCCGGCCTAATTAACCTAGTCTGTGTTGTGATGCTGCGTAGATTAAAAAACATGAGAAAGTATTATGTCCCAAGAATTTGATTTAGTTGTTATTGGCGGTGGCCCTGGTGGCTACGTTGCTGCCATTCGTGCTGCTCAGTTAGGCTTGAAAACAGCCTGTGTAGAAAAATGGACGAGCCAAAAGGGTGCCCCAGTATTGGGTGGTACTTGCTTAAACGTTGGCTGTATCCCATCAAAAGCATTATTAGACTCTACCCATAAGTTTCATGATGCCAAACATGAATTTGAAATGCATGGTATCAACACGGGTGAAGTATCTATGGACGTAGCCACAATGTTGGCTCGTAAAGATACTATTGTAAAAAACCTCACATCTGGTGTAGCGGGCTTATTTAAAGCCAATGGCGTCACCTTGATCCATGGCACAGGGCAGCTACAAAAAGACTGCACCGTTAAAGTGACAGCTGTGGACGGCAGTGTGAGTGAAGTGAAGGCTAAAAATGTGATCTTGGCTGCAGGTTCTGTGGCTGTGAGTATTCCGCCAGCACCTTTAACTGATGACATGATTGTGGATAACGTTGGCGCACTTAATATTAGTGAAGTGCCAAAACGACTAGGTATCATCGGTGCTGGTGTTATTGGTTTGGAAATGGGCACTGTATGGCAGCGTTTAGGTAGTGATGTTGTTGTATTAGAGGCTATGGATACATTCTTATCTTTAGCTGATAAAGATCTATCTAAAGAAGCAGCTAAGCTATTAAAGAAGCAGGGTATGAATATTCGCCTTGGTGCTTTGGTTACAGGCACGCAAGTGGTGGATAATGAAGTTAAAGTGTCTGTTAAAAAAGCTGATGGAGACCCTGAAACTCTTACTTTTGACAAACTAATCGTGGCTGTTGGACGTAAACCTTACACGGAAGGGTTATTAGCAGCTGATGCAGGGGTAAGCCTTGATGAGCGTGGTTTCATTCACGTTAACGAACATTGTAAAACAGGTGCTCCTGGGGTTTATGCTATTGGTGATGTAGTACGTGGTCCAATGTTAGCTCACAAAGCCTCTGAAGAAGGCATGATGGTAGCAGATATCATCGCTGGGCATAAAGCACTGATGAATTATGACTGTATCCCTTGGGTTATTTATACTCATCCAGAAATGGCATGGGTTGGTAAAACAGAGCAGCAGTTAAAAGCAGAAGGCGTGGAAATTAAAGTGGGTAAATTCCCATTTGCAGCTTCAGGCCGTGCTATGGCAGCAAACGATACACAAGGTTTTGTAAAGCTGATTGCTGATGCAAAGACAGATCGTATCTTAGGTTGTCACATTATTGGAGGTAACGCATCTGAGCTTATTGCTCAGGCCGTAATCGCAATGGAATTTGGCTCTACTGCCGAAGACCTAGCACTTACTGTATTTGCTCACCCATCATTAAGTGAAGCTGTGCACGAAGCAGCTTTAGCAGTAGATGGCCATGCTATTCATGTGGCTAACAGGAAAGCAAGAAAGTAGTTATTTAAGTTAAATTTAACGTTAAGTAAACAGGCAACATAATGAATCTTCATGAATATCAAGGCAAACAGTTGTTTGCCCAGTACGGCTTGCCCGTATCTACCGGTATCGCCGTAGATACAGCAGAAGAAGCTATGGCTGCACTGGATCAAATTCCAGGTGAGCGTTGGGTAATTAAGGCACAAGTTCATGCTGGCGGTCGCGGTAAAGCAGGCGGCGTACAGTTAATTACTTCTAAGCAAGAAGCAGCTGATTTTGCTAACAAGTGGCTAGGCAACCGCATGGTTACCTACCAGACAGATGCTGATGGACAACCTGTTTCTAAAGTGTATCTTGAAACTTGCACTGATATCGCTCAAGAGCTTTATCTTGGTGCTGTAGTTGATCGCAGTAGCCAGCGTATCGTATTTATGGCGTCTACCGAAGGTGGCGTTGAAATTGAGCAGGTTGCAGAAGAGACTCCTGAAAAAATACTAAAGGCAGAAATTGATCCTTTAACCGGCGCACAGCCATACCAAGGTCGTGATTTGGCGTTTAAGCTTGGCCTTAAGGGCAAGCAGATTGGTCAGTTTACTAAAATCTTTATGGGCTTGGCGCAGTTGTTCCAAGACAAAGACCTAGCCTTGCTAGAAATTAACCCACTAGTAGTAACAGATGCCGGCGATTTGCACTGTTTAGATGCTAAGGTAGTGATCGACAGTAATGCTGTTTATCGTCACAAAGATATTCAAACCATGCATGATCCAAGTCAAGATGATGAGCGTGAAGCTCATGCAGCTTCTTGGGAGCTAAACTATGTTGCCCTAGATGGCACTATAGGTTGTTTGGTTAACGGTGCAGGCCTAGCTATGGGTACAATGGATATTGTAGCTACACATGGTGGCTTCCCGGCTAACTTCTTAGACGTAGGTGGCGGCGCAACCAAAGAACGCGTAACAGAGGCGTTCAAAATCATCTTGTCTGATGATCGTGTTAAAGCCGTACTTGTTAATATTTTTGGTGGCATTGTACGTTGTGATTTAATTGCAGAAGGTATCATTGGTGCAGTTAAAGAAGTGGGCGTAAGTGTGCCTGTGGTTGTGCGTTTGGAAGGTAATAATGCAGAACTGGGAAGTCAAAAGTTGGCTGAAAGCGGCCTTGATATTATAGCCGCCACTAGCTTAAGTGGTGCAGCCCAGCAAGTGGTTGCAGCAGCTGGAGGTGCAGCATGAGTATCTTGATTAATAAAGACACCAAGGTGATTTGCCAAGGTTTTACTGGCAGTCAGGGTACGTTTCATTCTGAACAAGCCATTGAATATGGCACTAAGATGGTGGGTGGTGTAACACCTGGTAAAGGTGGCACAACACATTTAGGCTTGCCTGTATTTAATACGGTTGCTGAAGCTGTTGCAGCTACAGGTGCGCAAGCCTCTGTGATCTATGTGCCTGCAGCTTTTTGTAAGGACTCTATTCTAGAAGCAGCTAATTCTGGTATTAAGTTTATTGTTGCCATTACCGAAGGTATTCCAACCTTAGATATGTTGGTGTGTAAGGTCGTTTGTGACCAGTTGGGTGTTCGCTTAGTAGGCCCTAACTGTCCAGGCGTTATCACCCCAGGTGAATGCAAAATCGGCATTATGCCAGGTCACATTCACTTAGCAGGTAAAGTAGGCATAGTGTCTCGTTCTGGTACCTTAACTTATGAAGCAGTTAAGCAAACTACAGATGCAGGCTTTGGTCAGTCTACTTGTGTAGGTATTGGTGGTGATCCGATTCCAGGCACTAACTTTATCGACGTGCTTGAGTTGTTTGAAAAAGATCCAGCTACAGAAGCGATCGTAATGATTGGCGAGATTGGTGGCACTGCAGAAGAAGAAGCTGCAGCATACATCAAAGCTAACGTTACTAAGCCTGTTGTATCTTACATCGCTGGTGTTACAGCGCCTGCTGGTAAGCGTATGGGCCATGCTGGTGCGATTATTTCAGGTGGTAAAGGCACTGCAGATGAGAAGTTTGCAGCGTTAGAAGACGCTGGTGTTAAAACTGTTCGTTCTTTAGCTGATATTGGCAAAGCACTAAAAGAAATTACTGGCTGGAGCTAATAAGCTTTAATCAACTATTTCATCAAAAAGGCCACCCTAGTCAAACTAGGGTGGCCTTTTTTGTGGCTGCTAAAAACGTATTAAAAAATATTTTAGCAGGTTAGTCCTTGTTTGCTTTAAGCGCCAGTTCTTTAGCCACTTCTATCTTGGAGTCTTCAACAATAGCCTCTATTTGACTGGCTTCAATGCGAGTAATGAGAGGTTTAAACTTCTCTATACTATGGGCAACCAACGGTGTGCCTAAGCTAGACCAAGCTAGATCATCATTAAGGAAGGTGGCAGCATCTTTGGTCATAATAGGTAATACAGGCTTTAAATATATCATTAACATGCGAAACATGTTCAAACCTGTTGAGCAAATATCCTGTACCTGCTGTTCGCAGCCTTCTTGCTTAGCCAGTACCCACGGTGCTTTATCAGCGATGTACTGATTGGCTTGATCAGCTAAAGTCATGATCGACTTAATGGCTTTACCAAATTCGCGATTTTCATAATACTCAGCAATAACAAGTTGCTCATCAGTAAAGGCTTTAAGTAATTCTGGCTCGCTTATACTTGCGCTCAATTGACCATCAAACTTCTTGCTAATAAATCCAGCACTGCGGCTAGCAATGTTAACTACCTTGCCTACCAAGTCAGAGTTTACGCGCTGTACAAAATCTTCTAGATTTAAGTCTATGTCATCAACCTTGTTATTGAGCTTGGCCGCAAAGTAATAACGTAAATATTCGGGGTTAAGGTGACGTAAATAAGTGCTAGCTTTGATAAATGTGCCACGTGATTTAGACATTTTTTGCCCATTCACAGTTAAAAACCCATGAGCATAAACCGCTGTTGGGGTGCGAAATTCTGCTGCATGCAACATGGCAGGCCAAAACAGGCCGTGAAAGTTAATAATGTCTTTACCAATAAAATGATACAGCTCTGTGCTGGATTCTTTGTTCCAATAATGATCAAAGTCTAAGCTTTCAGTGCGTTCGCACAGGTTTTTGAAACTAGCCATGTAGCCAATTGGCGCATCTAGCCACACATAAAAAAACTTATTTTTTTGCCCTGGAATTTCAAATCCAAAGTAGGGCGCATCTCTACTGATATCCCACTCTTGCAAACCAGAATCTAACCATTCGGCTAGTTTGTTGGCAATCTCACTTTGAAGGCTACCGCTGCGAGTCCATTCTTTAAGTAATGCTTCAAAGTTAGGTAATTTGAAAAATAAATGAGTAGAGTCTTTTTGAATAGGTGTAGCACCAGATATAGCCGATTTAGGCTTAATCAAATCGGCTGGAGAGTAGGTGGCCCCACATGCTTCACAGTTATCACCATACTGATCTTCGGTTTTGCATTTTGGACAAGTGCCTTTAATAAAACGGTCGGCCAAGAAGAGTTGTTTCTCTGGATCAAATGCCTGAGTGATGGTGCGTGAGGCTATGTGGCCTTTTTCTTGGCAGGCGTTATAAATATATTCTGCAAATTCACGGTTTTCAGGTGAGTGAGTGGAATAGAAATTATCAAAGGATACATTGAAATCGCTAAAATCTTGTTCGTGTTCTGCCTGTACATTAGCAATGAGCTGCTCAGGCGTAATGCCTTCTTGTTCAGCCCTTAGCATGATGGCGGTTCCGTGTGCATCATCAGCACACACATAATGGCAGGTGCTACCTATGTGGCGTTGGTATCGCACCCAAATGTCAGTTTGAATGTATTCCAGCATGTGGCCAAGGTGGATTGATCCATTGGCGTAAGGTAAGGCGCTGGTTACAAGTATTTCGCGTGCTTTAGTATCTGTCATGGGGTAGGTTTGAGTGCCTTAGGGCGCTAAATGGAGCGCAAACTAGTAGATTTTTTAATTCAGACACCATTGTACAAAACATTGGCCTGTACGCCTATACTTTATGCACTTGGTGAGCTCAGGATTATGTATTTATGCCCACTTGCCCTGCTATAATCGCGCTTAATAACGTCATCCAGTTGAAGGAGTATGTCTGTGGCCCTTGAGCCTCTACAACCGCAAGAGTACCAAGCGCTATTAGACGCCAAAAGTGAGCATATTCGTTCTCGTTTTGACGACTTAGGAGACTTTGCCACTCACGTTGAATTAGATGTATTGCCATCAAAGCCCAAACACTATCGTATGCGTGCAGAATTTCGCATGTGGCACGAAGGTGACGATTTATATTATGCCATGTTTCCACCTGGCAATAAGTACCAACCTATTCGTATAGAGTC
>DKMQ01000028.1:0-3999 GCA_002470565.1 Oceanospirillaceae bacterium UBA7410
GCGAAGCAAAACAACGATTGCATCTCCCGTTTGAATTGCTAAGTGATGTGAACCTTGAGCTTAAACAGGCGTTGCAGTTGCCCACTTTTGAGACGGCGGGGATGGAGCTTTACAAACGCATAACCTTGATCGTTTGCGATGGGGTTATCGTTAAAGTTTTTTATCCAGTATTTCCACCAAGCAATAATGCTGATGAAGTATTGAAATGGTTGCAATCAAACGCTTAAAAACCTTTTTCACGCTCACTTTTAGATACTCAATTAGGGCATCTAAAGTAAATGTCAGCGCTTCTATTTAATTACAATCAATAGATCATTGTATTCTAGCGACACACCACCCCAAGCAGGTACAATGGCCCCACATACTACCCACATGCACTTGTTTAAATGACTCAACAAAAAGGTTTTGATGGTGTCCAAAGGTTATACGGCACGCACAGCTACGAAGCGATAACAAAGGCGCATATTTGCGTAGTTGGCATAGGGGGTGTGGGCACTTGGGTGGCAGAAGCTTTAGCGCGTTCTGGCGTAGGGCAGATCACGCTAATAGACATGGATGATGTAGCCGAGTCCAATATAAATCGTCAATTAGTCGCATTGTTATCTACTGTTGATCAAGCCAAAATAGACGTCATGGCACAGCGCATTAAAGATATAAACCCCCATTGTAAAGTTAACTTAATAGAAGAGTTTGTGGGTGAAAATAATTTAGAAGCATGTTTAAACCAAGGTTATGATTACGTGATAGACGCGTGTGACTCTATTAAGGCTAAAGCTATGATGGTGTCTTGGTGTAAATTGCGCAGGGTGCCCATTATTACTATTGGTGGAGCAGGTGGTCAGCGTGACCCAAGTAAAGTAAAAATTGTAGATTTAGCCATGACGCGGGTAGACCCACTGGCTGCCAAATTAAGGTCTGTGCTGCGCAGCCAGTATGGGTTTAGTAAAAACCTTAAAAGCAGGTTTCGTATAGAGTGTGTGTGTTCTACAGAGCAGCTGTATTACCCACAGCCAGATGGCAGTGTGGGCTGGGCTAAAAGTGCCAATGTAGCAGGTGCAAAGATGGACTGTAGTCGTGGCTTTGGCGCGGTAAGCTTTGTTACAGGCACTTTTGCATTCATTGCTGTTGGCCGAGTGTTGGATAAAATAGTAGCTAAGCATCTTAGACTCCAGTTAGACTCAAGTAAGGCTCCGTAGGCAACAAAAGAAATAAAAGGATTTATCATGGCGTTAAGTAATATTCATGCAGGTCAAATTGCAGGCATTATCAACACCGGTTTTACCGAGTATCGGGTGCAGTTTGAACACATTTCATCCGGTGCTAAACGCCGCTTTGAAAAAGCCCTTTGGCAAGACGTGCAAGCCAGCGGCATGCAACGCATTGACCTGTATGGACAGATGGTTGCGTTGGTGAACACACAGCTTGATGAATTTAGACTCGCTCAAAAAATTAAGCCCGAAAAAGCATCAGACTGGGAGCTTGTTAAAGCTCAGTTTGAGTTACTAATGCCACAGCGCACAGATCCTGAGCTTGCCGAAACCTTTTTTAATTCTATATTTTGCCGAGCTTTTAGACACAGCTCCCTACGTGAACAACGTATGTTTTTATTTAGCTCTTCAGCGGCTGCACCTAAAGAGTTAGCTCAGGATATGTATAAAGAATATAACACCAGTAAGGGTGTTGTAGGCATGGTAAGCGATATATTAGATGACTATGCCTTTGACGTGCCCTATGCCAATAAACGATTAGACGTGATTAACCTAGTGGGTATTATCAAAGAAAACACAGATTTTCGTATGGCCATGACAGACCAAACACGGGTACAAATATTAAAATCTGTATTTTATCGAAACAAAGGCGCTTATTTGGTAGGCCAGCTAGTTAATCCTTCTCACAGCCAGCCCTTTGTAATTCCCTTGTTAAATGATGAAAAACAAGGCATTTATACGGATACTTTAATCACAGATTCTGATGATGTAAGTATTATCTTCAGTTTTACACGTTCTTATTTTATGGTGGAAGCGCCAGTGCCTGCAGAGTTTGTAGGCTTTTTGCAGCACATTTTGCCGGCTAAGCCATTGGCTGAAATTTACACTAATATTGGGTTTTTCAAGCATGGTAA
Source organism: Oceanospirillaceae bacterium UBA7410 (assembly GCA_002470565.1). Classification (GTDB taxonomy): domain Bacteria; phylum Pseudomonadota; class Gammaproteobacteria; order Pseudomonadales; family Balneatricaceae; genus Njordibacter. The sequence continues at coordinate 2,123 of DKMQ01000028.1, forward strand.
ATCTGTATTTATGCGTGATTACCTGCAGCATATGGACAACTCCACAGACCAGTTTATTATTGCTCCAGGCATCAAAGGCATGGTGATGACGGTGTTTACTTTGCCATCACTGGACATTGTATTTAAGATTATTAAAGATAAATTTGCCCCGCCTAAAGCCATGACAAAAGCGGTGGTAAAAGAGAAGTATCACTTGGTAAAAGTGCATGACCGAGTAGGGCGTATGGCTGACACCCAAGAGTTTAAACACTTTGCGTTTGATAAAGGTCGTTTTTCACAAGAACTCATTGATGAGCTTTTGACAGTGGCACCTAGCATGATAAAAATGGTGGGCAATTACGTAGTGATAGAGCAGCTATACGTAGAGCGCCGCATGACTCCGCTTAATATCTATATAGACACCGCCAGTGATGCACAGCTGTATGATGTGATCGATGAATATGGCAATGCTATAAAACAGCTTGCAGCTGCTAATATATTTCCAGGTGACATGTTGTTTAAAAACTTTGGTGTGACAAGACACGGTCGTGTAGTGTTTTATGACTACGATGAAATTTGTTATTTAACCGAATGTAATTTTAGAAAAATACCAGAAGCCATGTATCCAGAGCAAGAGCTTGCTAGTGAGCCTTGGTATTCTGTAGGGCCTTATGATGTCTTTCCTGAAGAGTTTCATGTGTTTTTGGCAGGAAGGCCTAGAATTGCCAAAACATTTCGCCAAATTCATAGCGATATTTTTGATGCAGACTATTGGAAATCACTGCAGGCCGATATAGTAGATGGACAAGTAAAGGACGTATTTCCTTATCGTCGTAAGAAACGTTTTTTGTCTGCTTAGTTTTTCTCAGCTGCTTGTCTTAGAGCCACTTGGGCAAGGCTTTTAAGCTTGTCATCTTTGCTCATTATCATCCAGTTGCGCACCTCATCTTGGCTGCGATAACAACCTTTGCACACTAGTTCATCTTTTTTAAACTGGCATACTTTCACACAAGGCGAGGGGATAGTATGATCGATGTTTCTAACAGGGCGTGCTCTGCGGCGCATAACATTTTTTCTCACTAATATTCAGGCTCTATTATGGCCCGAGTTAGGCGCACAGGAAAGACCTGTGTGTTAGAATATATCCTCTTTTTAGGGTTTAGGAACATTCTTCATGTTAGGTAGAATTGGATTTGTCTGGGGTGCTATTGGTGTCATCTGTTTACTGATGTTTTCCGCCTTACGCCTATCTAAGATTGCTTTAGAGTTTTTACTTTATCCCACCCATATATGGCACTGGCTGATTTTAGTGCTGTGGGTAGCATTTATGGCTTACTCAGAGGGCTATAAAGGCTTTCAGCGAACATTTTCTCCACGTGTAGCTGCTCGTTTATTGTGGCTAAAAAACAATCCTAAAATGTGGTTAGTCATTTTTGCACCCTTATTTGCCATGGGGTTTATCTACGCATCTAAAAAACGCACTATTATCTCTTACACTATATTAGTAATGGTGCTGGCCTTTGTAGCTATTGCCATAAACTTACCTCAGCCTTGGCGACCACTTGTGGACGCTGGTGTAGTGGTAGGGCTGTTGTGGGGCACAACTGCCACATGGTGGTTTATATTGGCTGCTCTGCGCACTGACATCAGCACAGTAAACCCAGACCTACCAAAATCGGCTAATCAACATTCATAGAACATGTTATAGGAACTACCATGCGCGCTATTTTTTGGATGCTAGGCTCCATTGCATCATTTTGTTTAATGGCGGTAGCTGCTCGTGAGTTAGATGGCCATATTGATAAGTTTGAATTGCTCGCCATACGCAGCACGGTGGGAATCATACTTTTAGTGATTATTATGAATGTTATTAAGCGCCCTACGCTTATGTACACCAA
>DKMQ01000028.1:4066-4624 GCA_002470565.1 Oceanospirillaceae bacterium UBA7410
ATAGAATTTACAGTGCCTTTGTGGGTGTTAATTATGGCTTCACTGTTTCTTGGTGAAGCGATTACTAAACGGAAAGTCTTGGCTGTGGCATTAGGTCTAGCAGGTGTGGCGGTGATTTTGAAGCCGGGTATGCAAATGTTAAACACTGGCGCCATAGTGATGCTTATTGCCGCCTTGTGCTTTGCTGTGACCTTCATTGTAAGTAAATCACTTCTCACTACAGAGCACCCACTGACTGTTGTATTTTACATGACTCTTATACAATTGCCTTTAAGTGCTTTGATGGCAGGTGCCGATTGGACGATGCCACAGCCATGGATGTGGCCCTGGGTAATAGCTGTAGCTCTTACAGGATTGTCTGCCCATTATTGCTTGGCTAAGTCTTTCCAGCTGGCTGATGTGAGTGTAGTGATTAGTGTGGATTTTTTACGTTTGCCGATCATAGGCGTAATAGGCATGTGGCTTTATAATGAGCCTTTAGAAGTGACTGTGATCTTTGGTGGTGTGCTTATGCTTTTAGCCAACTTAGCTAACCAGTGGCGTATCAAGCCGCCTAAC
>DKMQ01000019.1:0-5554 GCA_002470565.1 Oceanospirillaceae bacterium UBA7410
GGATGGGTCATCGCTTCAGGTGATACATTGACATTAGCACCTGGTGGAAATCATGCAATGTTGATGGGTCTTGATCCTAATTTGAAAAATCAAACAGATGTGGCATTAGAGTTTAATATTGAAGGCATGGGGTGGATTTTAGTCCCTGCAGTGGTAAAGGCGCCAAAATTCTAGCACCTAAGGCCTAGTGTGAAAACGAGCGAAAACCAAGCTCTGTCACTATGCCGTTAAGGGGCTGGTCATATGGTCCCTTAATTACTTGATCCATTTCTTGTGCAGCATATGCAATACCATACACTGATACATGTTTTGTTTTTCTAAGCAGCTCTAATGTGCGATCATAAAAACCACCACCATATCCCAGCCTAAATCCTCTGCTATCAAAAGCTAATAAAGGTGCCAGAATAATATCTGGTTCTAATATTTGTTTATCTTCTGTCGGCTCACGTGTACCAAAACCTGCATCTTTTAATGTATCACCTGGCTGCCACATTCGGAAAATAAGTGGTTTCTGGGCACCTAACATTACAGGCAGTACCATTGTATGGCCCAAAGCATTAAAGGTGTTCAACAACGGCATGGGATCAAGTTCATCACCTAACGGCCAGTAGACAGCTATTACTTGGTGATTGTGAATAATATTTGAGTCTAACAATCGATTACAAACTTGTGTGCCCATATGTGGGTTTAAGTCAAAAGCGCATGCTCTTTGAAGCTTGGCTTGAACGCGTAGTAACTGCTTTTGTTCATCTATAGATGACATTGTTGATACTCATAGTAGGGTAATTGTCGCCCGTTTTATTTATATGCTAGTACACACTAGATTTATCTTAAAGCATAGTTATTTTTCATTAATTGGGTGGTAAGATTATGTTTATATAACCAGTTAGGACGATTAGGGTATTTTATGGAGATTGAAGAGCTACTCAATATGAACCAAGCTTGGGCTAAAAAAGTAGCTCAAGAGCAGCCAGAGTTGTTTACCACACTGGCTCAGCAGCAAGCACCAAAATACTTGTGGATTGGTTGTTCTGATAGTCGTGTGCCAGCTAACGAAATAGTAGGCATGTTACCTGGGGAGTTGTTTGTGCATCGAAACGTAGCTAATTTAGTTAAGCACGTTGATTTTAACTGCCAATCAGTCATCCAATATGCAGTTGATGTGTTGAAGGTTGAGCATATCATTGTGTGTGGCCATTACGGGTGTGGTGGCATTAAAGTCGCTTTAGAAAATACCAACGCAGGAATAAGCGACTATTGGCTGCGCTCCATTAAGGACATATTCATACGTCACCGCGAAGAACTTCAGAACTTGAATGATGAAGCTGCTTGTTTGGATCGTATGTGTGAAATTAACGTAGTGGAACAAGTGGCTAATCTAGCGCATAGTAAGATTGTACAAACCGCTTGGCAAAATAATCAAACCTTAGAAATACATGGTTGGATCTATGGCATTAATAATGGCGTAATAAAAGACTTAAACGTGAGTCATAAAGGCTCAAGCAATGTTGATAACATCTATCAAGTAGAGACTAGCTGAATAGAGTTTCTGTAAGCTCCTATAATGCGCTGTGTTGGTCTTAGTTGGTTTATTGTTGGCCAAGTATCAAATCAGCAGCTTTGGCTGCTACCATCATGGTGGCGGCATTTGTATTGCCAGAGGTGATGTTGGGAAACACTGAGGCATCGGCAATACGAAGGCCATTAATGCCGTGTACTTTTAAGTGTTGATTTACAACCGTTTTTTGGACATCTTCTCCCATAGCGCAAGTGCCACACAAATGGTAAATAGAGCTACCATCAGTGCGAAAATACTCCAACATTTCAGCTATTGTTTGTGTTTGTTGATCTGGCTTTTCTTGTTTTATGGTAACGGCTTTAAGCGAATTAGTCTGGCTAAGATTGCTGACTAATTTATATGCCTGGATTGCTTCTTGCTGATCCTTTTGGGTAGTTAGATAATTAAACTGCACCAACGGCGCATGGATAGGGTTTTTACTTGCAATGTTGATACTGCCTCGGCTAGTAGGTCTGCATGAGTTAACACAGATGAGATATCCAGAATAAGGTAATGGCTTAAGCTTTGCGTTTGGGTTTTGAGGAATTTCGTAAGACAAGGGATTAAAATAAACTTGTAAATTAGCCTGTCTTTCAGCTTTACTTCCGCGAAAGAATCCACCCGCTTGGTTGACTGCCATAGACAAAGGCCCGCTGCGCTTAAAAGCGTATTTTAATCCCGCTTTAATTTTTCCTAACGTGGTGCCAAAGTCATCATTTAAAGTAGGCACTTTACTGCGAAAGTAAAAGCTTGCGCAAAAATGATCTTGCAGGTTTTGGCCCACAGCAATGAGAGAACGCTTCACTGCAATATTATGTTTGCCCAAAAGCATAGGGTCGCCAATGCCCGAAAGTTGCAAAATTTTTGGATTAGCCACTGCCCCAGCACATAAGATAACTTCTTTACGGGCATTAATGCGTTGCAAATTGTTCTTATAATTCACCTCTAAGCCTAAGACTTGCTGCTCTTTAATGCATAATTTTTGTACGTGGGCGTTAGTCCACAAAATTAAGTTAGAGCGCTTTAAAGCGGGTTTTAAATAAGCGGTATAGCTGGAATCACGGCGGCCATTGCGAATGTTGGCCTCATAGATACCTGCACCCTCAAACTGTGCACCATTAAAGTCTGAGCTTTGTGGTAACCCTAGCTCCTTTGTGGCCTGTAAATACGGCTGACATATTGGATGGGCTCCCTCGTGCATTTGGGTTATGCCTATAGGGCCGTGTGCGCCATGATATTTATTTTGCCCTAAAGGATGTTGCTCTAGTGCTTTGAAGTAAGGTAATACATGCTCGTAACTCCAGTTTGGGTTTCCTGCAGCTGCCCAGTCATCAAAGTCTTGAGCTTGGCCTCGAACATAGATCATGGCATTGATCGAACCAGACCCCCCTAGACACTTTCCTCTAGGCACATAAATACTGCGATTATTTAAATTTGGCTCAGCTTGGCTGTAGTGCATATAATTATAACGTGGGTGATAATAGGTGCTACTAAACCCAGCAGGTACACTAATCCAAGGGTTAAGGAGCGTCCCACCGGCTTCTAATAACAACACAGTGTACCGACCACACTGAGTAAGCTTGTTAGCTAACACACAGCCCGCCGAGCCTGCCCCTACAATAATGTAATCCACTTCCATAATTATCTACCCTATTGCACGCCAAGCTTTAAATCCCAGCAACTAAGTCTATGTTTAATTATTTGCGTGTTCATTGTAGACTTTGCTATCCATTGATAAGTGTAAAGCTTTGCCTTTGTATGGCGAATTGGCTTTCACTACATCCATGTTTAACTCTATGCCCAAACCTGGTTTTGCATTAGGAATAATATATCCATCTTGCCAGTCAATTTTTTCTTTTACTACTTGTGCATGAAACCCGTCCCAAGTGCCTATGCTTTCCTGAATTAAAAAGTTGGGTGTGGCTGTGGCTAACTGAATACTAGCAGCTGCGCCAATGGGGCCATTATATAAATGGGGTGCTATTTGGCAATAATATACTTCGGCCAAAGCAGCAATCTTTTTAGCTTCTAAAATGCCACCCACGCGGCCTAGGTTCATTTGTAATATAGAAGCAGCATTGTGTTTCAAGACATCATGAAATTCATACTTGGTCGTTAAGCGTTCACCGGTAGCTATAGGAATGCTAGTTTTTGATGCTACTCTTGCCATTGCTTCAGGCTGGCCAGGGGGAACAGGTTCTTCAAACCACAATGGGTCAAAGGGTTCTATACGCTGAGCCAAACGAATAGCAGAAGCTGGGGTCATTTGCCCGTGGGTTCCAAATAATAAATCACAATTACTGCCCACAGCATCACGAATTTTACGACAAAAAGTTTCACATTTATCTAAAGCTGTTAGTGATATTTGATGTCCAGAGTAGTCACTATAAGGGCCAGCAGGGTCAAATTTTAAAGCAGTAAAGCCTCGTTCCATATTCATCAAAGCACATTCTACTGCTAAATCTGGGCAATTATAATCATATTCACCCTTTTTGTTAGTAGGGTAGAGGTAGGTGTAGGAACGTAGCTTATCATGCACTTTTCCGCCTATTAGTTCATATACTGGCTTGCCTGCAGCTTTACCAATAATGTCCCAGCAAGCCATTTCTAAACCACTAAACGCCCCCATCATTGTCAGATCTGGGCGTTGGGTAAAACCACTGGAATAGCACTGGCGATAAAACCGTTCAATATGATGTGGATCGTGGCCTTTTAAGTAACGATCAAAGACGTCATCTAAAGCCTTCACCATCACTTCTGGATGAAAAGTTGATGCATATACTTCCCCAACACCCTGCATGCCACAGTTTGTTTCTAAGTTGACAAAAATCCAATACATGCCACCAACGTGCGGAGGGGGTACAGCCACAATATGGCTTTGCATGGCAACTATTTTCATAATATGTCTCGTTTGGGTATTTATATAAGCGTTAAGCAGAAATATAGCTTATTTGTGGAATGTTGCGCGAGTATTTTTCACATTGATTCTGATTAACATTAAAAGATGCTATTTGAAAGTAACGTTAACCTTTAGGTTCAGCTAAGCCCCATAACAATAAAACGTATGTAACATGTTTGGTTTACCATACACCATGGCAGCATAAGATATTTATTCACCTGATTTTTAAGTGAGTTGAACCAAGTTTTTCAACAATGTTTGGTTGGCTATAATCGTACTAAATTTGGCTCATGGTTGTAGCTCCAATGGTTTGATGGTTTTTCAGGTAAAAAGACCTAGTAAACCTAAGTAACTGCCTGCCTGTGTAAAAATTCAGGTTGATTCCAGCTCTCTTGTAGCATGATGTCCTCTAATGCTTCCACGGTATCCCAAAGGTCTACGTATCTTAAATAAAGTGGGGTAAAACCAAAACGCAGGGTCTTGGGGGCTCTAAAATCCCCTATAATATTACGTGCAATCAAAGCTTGCATTATAGCGTAGCCTTGGGTGTGAGCCAGTGATACGTGACTGCCTCGTTGTTCATCATCTGTGGGAGACTCAACTTCAAACTGGGGGCAGCGTTGTTGGATTAATTGTATGAACAAGTTTCCCATAAGCTGTGATTTGACTCTTACCAAATGCATATCAACACTTAACATCAGGTTTAGTGCAACTTCTAGAGCGGCATTAGCTAACACAGGAGGGGTGCCACACATTGCTTGTTGAATACCCGCGGCGCCGTGGTAATCATCTTCAAAATCAAAAGGTTTTGCGTGGCCTAGCCATCCAGTAAGTGGTTGCTCAAAAAGATCTTGATGTTGGGCTGCAACATACAAGAAGGCGGGCGAACCTGGGCCACCGTTAAGGTATTTATAAGTGCAACCAACAGCTAAGTCGACATTGATTTCATCCAAGTTGATTGGCATCGCACCTACTGAATGTGATAAGTCCCACATCACTAATGCGCCTTTTTTCTGTGTCATTTGAGTAACACTGGCCATGTCCCACATAGCGCCTGTTTTAAAGTGAACGTGAGTCAACAGCACTAGTGCAGTATC
>DKMQ01000019.1:5636-13373 GCA_002470565.1 Oceanospirillaceae bacterium UBA7410
CCTGGTCGCATTTTAACGGCTGCAGCGGCTAATTTAAAAATATTCACAGAAGTGGTGTCACAGACTAGTACTTGAGCTTTTTTAGACCCTATAAGCTGCGCAACTTTATCCCCTAGCTTGGTTGGTTTTTCCATCCATTGGTGGGTATTCCAACTGCGAATTAAGCCTTCTCCCCATTGCTGGGTTATCACCTGACTAATGTGGCTTGCGGTCGCCTTAGGTAAAACACCAAGAGAATTTCCATCAAGGTAAATAAGACCTTTTTCTAGGCAGAACTTTTCTCTCATCGGTGCTAGTTCGTCATTGTTATCTAAAGCTTCAAAATATTGGCGATTTAATTTTGTCATTTAGGTGCTCGATGAAATGGGTTAGATTATTGGCGACTCATTTTTTATTTGGCCGCCATAAGTAATATAGGCCGCTTAAAGGTTTGTGCGTACTGACCAAAGCTCTGGGAAAAATTGCAAAGACAATGCTTTTTGGAGGTAGTCCACACCCGATGTACCGCCTGTGCCGTGTTTATGCCCCATAATACGTTCTACCGTTTTTACATGGTTAAAGCGCCACTGTTGAAAGTGATACTCTAAGTCGACTAGTTTTTCTGCCAGTTCATATAAATCCCAATAGGTGTCTGTGTCTTTGTAGATCACCTGCCATGCAGTTTCAACTTCTTTATTAGGAGTATAAGGCTGCTGCCAATCTCGTTGGGTTTGAGATGCTGGGATATCAAACCCGCGCTTCTTTAAAAGTTGTAAGCATAAATCATACAAGCTGGGCGAATGAAGTATTGTTGTTAAATGTTGGTAATTTTTCGGATGACTTTTATGGGCTTCAATGAGTGCAGCATTTTTATTACCCAATAAAAATTCAAGCTCTCGGTATTGAAAAGACTGAAATCCTGAACTTTGTCCTAGACTGTCTCTAAAGCTAGCATAATCTGCTGGGGTCATCGTCACTAACACTTCCCAAGCATTTACCATTTGCTGCTGTGTGCGCGCGACACGAGTTAGCATTTTAAAAGCTGGGCGTAAGTTGTCTTGAGAGATTAACCTAGCTGCACCATGGGCTTCATGCAGGCAAAGCTTCATCCATAATTCTGAAGCTTGATGAATGATAATGAATAACATTTCATCATGGGCTTTGCTACGGGGGCTTTGCTGCCCTAGCAAACTCTCCAAACCCAGATATTGACCATAGCTGATATCCTGCTGCCAGTGAATGTTTTCATCGCGCACATCTATTGAGCTAGCTGAGTAAGGGCATTGGTAGGTCATAATCATTCCTAGTTTTCATTTTTTATAGTGTAGGCTGTGTATTTGTTTAAGTAAATGTCATAATTTAATGTAAAAGTATGAATTAAATGCATGTAAATGGGTAAGTAATGGCGATCAAGTTAAATGTTAGGCACCTGCAAATGATAAGGGCTTTAGAGATGTGTGGCAGTGTGTCTGCTGCTGCAGTGGCTTTGCAGGTGAGTCAGTCGGCGCTGAGCCATCGCATGCGCGAAGCGGAAAGACTATTAGGAACACCCTTGTATACACGGAAAAATAAGAAGCTTATAGCAACTCCTGCAGGTTCTAGAGTTCAATTTGCGGCTCGAAGAGTATTGACTGAGCTAGAACGAGCCGAACATGACGTAGCGCACATGAGTGGTGGTGTGACAACAACCGTGAGGTTGGGCTTAGAGACCTATGCTCCCCATCATTGGCTACCAGAGTTATTTAAGAAATTATCCATAAAATTTCCTCACATCAGCCTGGAAATTGTGGCAGATGTAGGTCTAGATCCTGAGTCTGCATTACGTCAGAAAATTATAGATATTGGTGTGCTTTCTGGAAGGTCACCGGCAAAAGATTTTAACGCTATGTATTTGGGTGAAGACCCTTTGCTAGCTTTAATGGCCAGTGCTCATCCTCTGACACACCAGGCTTGTATATTGCCTGAAATGTTCGCTGATTACCCTTATGTGGCTTATCATACAAATCCAGAGCAGGGACGTGAATATGATTTAGTCTTTAGGCGTCACCACGTTTTGCCCAGCAATGTAATTAGTGCTGGAGTCACAGAAGCGGTTTTAACCTTTGTAAGTGAGAGCGACGGCCTCACCATACTTTCAGCTTGGACCGCACTATCGCTAGGGCCAAAATATGGCTTAGTCACACGAACCATAGGTGATGGTAAATTAACAACACAATGGCATCTTGCTGGCTTGCATCAAGTAGCAAATGCAGAAGCGATTTTAGATGTCATGCAAATGATTAAAAATATAGCTCGTTTTAATGACTAACTAGCTGCGCCAAGAGAATAATTTAGGTAAAATTGTAGCCTAACTTGTTTTAGAAAACTTCCTATATGTCTGCTTTTTATAACGTACTTGCTACCAATGATGATTTACCTATTGCAACAGATTTACCCGTGCACAGTGGTAAAGTGCGCAGTGTTTATTGGTTAAGTGAAAAACAAAGTAAACGTTTAATCGCGGTCAAGGGGTACAACGTTGCGCCAAATGCACCCTTAGCTGTGATGGTTATTAGTGATCGCATCTCTGCATTTGATTGTATTTGGCATGCAGAAGGTGGGTTACAGGGTGTGCCAGGTAAAGGTGCGGCACTGAATGCAGTAGCGAACCATTGGTTTGCTCGTTTTCGTGAGTCTGGGCTTGCAGATAGCCACATCGTTGATACACCTCACCCGTTAGTGTGGATAGTACAAAAAGCTAGGCCTGTAATGGTAGAAGCCATCGCTCGTCAGTATATTACTGGATCTATGTGGCGTTCATATGCGCTAGGTGAACGGGAGTTTTGTGGCCTTACTTTGCCAGAGGGCTTGCAGCAAGATCAATGCTTGCCAGAGCTACTTATTACCCCCTCTACTAAAGGCGTTTTAAAAGGTATACCTAACGTACCAGAAGTAGATGATGTGAATGTCACTAGAACAGACTTAGAAGCTAATTATAAAGCCTTTAATTTCACCACGCCTGCCGACATAAATCGTTATGAAAGGTTATTAAGTGATGGCTTTAGTATAATTAGCCAAGACCTGGCAGCACACGACCAAATTTTCGTTGATACAAAGTTTGAATTTGGATATGTCACAGATGCTAATGGCGTTGAGCAGCTCATTTACATGGATGAAGTGGGCACCCCAGATTCATCAAGAATTTGGGACGGACCAGCGTTAAGGGCTGGCAAGGTGGTGGAGAATTCTAAAGAAGGGTTTAGGCAGTTTTTATTGAATCATTTTGATGATCCAGATATTTTGCTAAATAAACAGCGCATGCATGAACGAACAGCATTAGCTAAGAACAATGCGTTGCCGTTAGAAGCGCTACTAAATATTTCAAATACCTATGTAGGTATTGCAGAAAAAATTACAGGCCGCAAACTCCAGGTGAGTCAGCAGCCTAAGGAAGAGATCATAGACGTATTAAATCAAGAGTATGGATTGATCCGCTAATACACAGATGACCGACCAATTAACCCATTAAGTGCTGTAAGCTATCCAATGTGGCCTTGCTTTGTGCACTTAGTGGCATTACAGGTAAGCGGGTTTCTTCAGTACATAAGCCAACTAAAGAAGCCGCGTACTTCACGCCAGCTGGGCTTGGCTCATTAAACATCGCCACGTGCAGTGGAGTAAGCTCATCGTGAATACGTTTGGCTTCCTTATAATCACCATTTAGGCAGGCTGTTTGCATCGCCGAACACCTGCTAGGTGCAACGTTAGCTGTGACAGAAATACATCCATTACCGCCTACGGCATTGTAGGCCACAGCTGCTAAATCATCACCTGAAAGATAAGAAAAATTATTACCTAAAGCCATGCGCTCTAAACTAATTCGCGAAACATCTCCAGTAGCATCCTTGACTCCCACAACGTTAGGTAACGCAGCTAATTTAGCCATAGTCTGTGGTTCAATATCAACAATTGCCCTTGGTGGGATATTATAAATAACCATAGGGATGTCCACGCCTTGAGCAATGTACTCAAAATGAGCGTAAAGCCCGTCTTGATTAGGTCGGTTATAATAACCAGCTACACATAATATCGCGTCTGCGCCTAATTCTTTAGCGTGGCGAGCATAAGCTAAAGCTTCAACTGGGTTGTTAGAACCTGCGCCTGCAATAACTGGCACACGTCCATTATTTTCTTCAACAACAATTTCTACAACTCGTTTGTGCTCAGTTTCAGACAAAGTAGGAGATTCACCAGTAGTACCTACAGGTACTAAACCATGAGTACCTTTATCTAACTGCCAGTTAACGATCCGCCGTAACGCAGACTCATCTAACTTGCCATTTTTAAAAGGGGTAACTAAAGCGACGTATGAACCACTGAACATTGAGTTGTCTCCTAAGACTTTATATAGTTGATTTTAAACCTATGTTAGGGCATCAACAAGCTGCAATGGTGGTTATTTTCTATGGTATATACATTAAGGTAAAAAGGTGACAAAATATTGTTAACAATCTGTCAATTAAGCTCAGGTTGCTGAAGTAACAAATGTATCAATAATAATAATTAGAGATCCAGAGATTTCTATATAAGAGAGTATAATATGTCAAAAGTAAATCCCTCCGTTTACAGTGATGCAAACGTAACGCCCCCCATGGGGCAGGCTTTAGCGCTAGGTCTGCAACATGTTCTTGCGATGTTTGCCTCTAACGTAACACCTTCAATTATTGTTGCTGGCGCGGCTGGTTTAGCCTTTGGTGGCGAACAACAGGTGTATTTAATTCAGATGGCGATGTTATTTGCAGGTATCGCAACTTTGTTCCAAACTGTGGGTATTGGCCCTGTTGGTTCTAGATTGCCCATCATGCAAGGTACAAGTTTTGCCTTTGTTGGTGTGCTTGCAGGAATTGCAGCAACGCAAGGTCTTGGAGTCGCTTTGACCTCATGTATCATTGCTGGTGTGATCCACTTTTCTTTGGGCGCGGTCATCGTTAGAATTCGCAGCTGGTTCCCTCCTTTGGTTACAGGTTTAGTTATTTTAGCAATTGGTTTGTACCTTATTCCTGTTGGCATTAAGTATGCCGCAGGTGGTGCAGCCGACTTCCAAATGTCTGCGGATAGCTTTGGATCTTTGCAGCACTGGTCTGTGGCTTTAACAGTAATCATAGTAGCTTTAGTGGTTAAATTTAAAACCTCTGGTACATTGTCAAATGCGGCAATCTTGATTGGTCTTATCGCTGGTTATGCACTTGCATACTTCATGGGCATGGTTAACTTTGGTTCAGTTGCAAAGGCAAGCTGGATTACCGGCCTACAAGTGATGCCTTTTGGCTTCGAGTTTAACTTAGGAGCTGTGATTGGAGTTACTTTGGTATCAATCGTTTCTGCAGTTGAAACTGTGGGTGATGCTTCAGCAACGACCAAAGCAGGTGCTAACCGCGAAGCAACAGATGAAGAAATATCTGGCGCAACCTACGCAGACGGTCTGGGTACAGCAGTTGCTGGTGTTTTTGGTGGTTTGCCAAACACTTCATTCAGCCAGAATGTGGGCATCGTTGGCATGACTGGTGTGATGAGTCGTCACGTTGTGACCATTGCAGGCGTGCTAATGCTTTTGTGTGGTCTGTTACCTAAAGTTGGTGCAACTATCGCTTCAATGCCTTTCCCAGTTCTTGGTGGTGGCGTAATCGTAATGTTTGGTATGGTTGCTTCAGCAGGACTTAATGTTTTGTCAGAAGTGAAAATGAACCGTCGTAACATGATTATTATTGCAATATCACTAGCGGTGGGCCTTGGTCTTAACTTAGTGCCAAATGCTGTACAACATTTGCCAGGCATATGGAAAACTCTTGCTACTTCAGCAGTTGCTCCAACTGCGTTCTTAGCAATTTTGTTAAACCAGATTTTGCCTGAAGAAGATTAATTAAGTAGCAATATTCAATAATCTTCAACATGTAAAAAGGGCAACTAAGGTTGCCCTTTTTTGTTTTTAACTAAAATTATGGAGTGTTTTGTGGGTATAAGGGACACGACAGTAACAGTGCAAACCATTGTTGATGCAATAGTTAACGATGTTATGGAGCAGCGTATTGGACCAGGTGCACGCTTAAGTGAAAAATCTCTATGTGAGCGTTTTGATATAAGAAGAATGTATGTAAGAAGAGCGTTATTAACATTAGCCAATAAAGGTATTGTAGAATTACAAGCCAATAAAGGCGCTCGTATTCGTAAACCAACATTTCAACAAGCAGTTATTTTATTTGAAACTCGAAGGTTAATTGAATCTATAATTATTCAAAATGTCGTGCGTCAAAGAAGTGATGAGGATATTGATAAGCTCAACGCTCATATGAAGCTAGAAGAAGAGGCCTTTGTTAATAATGACCGTAATGAACTGATTCGCTTGTCTGGTGAATTTCATTTACTGATTGCTAGTTTTCAAAATAATCATCTACTGGCTGGGTTTATGCAATCTTTGGTTACAGAGTCTAGTTTAATCACAGCTATGTATGGTCAGCACAGTTTTTCAAACTGTCCTCCAAGTGAGCATCGCGACTTAGTTAAGGCAATAAAAAATCAACAGGCACAGGCTGCGTTAGATTTGATGTTAGCGCATTTGAACCATATCGAAGCCGATTTGGCCATTAGTCATGGCAAGAGCTTAGAACTTGTGGCGATAGCAATGAGTGAAAAATAGGTGAAAAATGTCATTTGAATATATGTATATTGATTCGCCAGTAGGTAAGTTATTACTGGCAGGTAAAAATGAAGTGATACATTATTTGAGTTTCCCAAGTGGAAAAATGCACTTTCAACCAAAACCAGACTGGCAATATAATCCAGCCACACTATCCCAAGCTAGGCAGCAAATAGCCGCTTATTTTGCAGGTCAATTAAAGCAATTTGATTTAGCGATAGCGCCAAATGGAAGTGTATTTCAAATGCAGGTGTTAGATGCATTACAACAAATTCCCTTTGGTGAAATGCGCAGTTACAAAGACATTGCACATACCATAGGCAGGCCTCAATCTATGCGAGCTGTAGGTGCTGCAAACGGACGCAACCCTATTCCATTGATTATCCCCTGTCATCGTGTTATCGGTGCCAATGGCAGTCTCACAGGCTTTGGAGGAGGCGTGGGCACAAAAGCATTTCTTTTGCGCCTAGAAGGCGCAATAAACTAGACATCTAGTCATTTATTTTTTAGCGTGCTTCGTGCTGTTTTTTTAATCAATGCTACTGTGTAATACTAGTGCTTATAGGCCTATTAGTTGTGCTATGTTGGAAGTAGACATACACCCCAGTAAGTGTCACTAAACTTCCTACTAACTGCAATAATGTCAGAGTCTCGCCTAAAATTAAATACCCAAATATCAAAGTGTATATTGGTTGTAATAATATAAAACCGGCCAAACGCCCCATACCATGGCGGTGTACTAAGCCATACCAAAAGCTGTAAGCTAAAATAGAAGAGCACAAAACCACATACATTATAGTAAGTATAGTATTGGTGGTGAACTGTGGCAGTATTGCCATATTGTCAGCTTGCAATAAATAGGCTACAAAGCACAAAGGCGCAGTAATGATGGCAATCCAAAATTGAATGGCAAGGACTGGTAATTCCTTTAGTTTGCGGATTTGAATATTACCGATGGCCCACATAAAGGTGCTAAGAATCACAATGAGCATACCCCATTGAAGGTCGCTTTCACCAGTGAGTAAGGTAGGAAGCATTGCGCCTAAAGTAGCAATGATAATAGCTAAGGTTTGTACGAGTGTAAT
>DKMQ01000019.1:13509-18151 GCA_002470565.1 Oceanospirillaceae bacterium UBA7410
ACTAAAGCCAGCAATAAAAACCGTGCTGATGTAAACAATAAAGGGTCCATGTCTGTAACGATTGCTTTCATAGCGACCATGTTAACGCCCCAAATAGCGGTCACTAAGATTGCTCCCAAAGCAGGATTTCCTAACCAATCTATTTGTCTCAAACTTGTGTCCTTATTGGCAATTGCAAATCTCGCTTAGTTTACTAAGTTGTGCTGTTTATACCTAGTGGAGGATATCTTAGCATAAACAGTGCTAATCTTTGGTCACAAAAAAGCCCTGGTATACAGGGCTTTTTTTGTTTATTTTTACTTAAACTAGTTCGATTTTATCTTTATGACCAAGGGAATGGACTACTCGATACAGGGTGTAGCTTGCCTTGCTCGTAACGGCCTAAACGAAACGGCTCAAGCAAGCGATGGCTTTGGCCAGTAACAATTTCATTAGCTACCAATTTTCCCACGCCTAACATTTTGTAACCGTGATTAGAGTCTGCAATAAAGTATGCGTTGTCGTGGAATACGTCAAAAATAGGAAAAGAGTCTGGGGTAAAGCAACCAATACCGCCACTTGGCTCATCTTTAAATTTAGGCATAGTCCCTTCAAAACGCTTTTGGCAATGAGCTAAAGCAGAAACCCACATATGAGCAAACTCAGCGCCAACTACAAACTCTGGAGAATCTGGGCCATATGGGTCAACAGCGACTTCGTCTGGATTTGTTTTCACTGGGAACGGCGCAGCACCACCTTGAACACCACCAAAATGGAAGTCAGGCTTGTAATAGATGCCCCACATTTCGTCAGTGACCAAGCTTCCATCAACACAAGAGTATAGAGGAGCATTAGAGTCTACATGGATAACAGGTGGCATGTTGCCATCGTTGTCTACTTGTAGTTTAGGATCAACTCCCAAAGTGCCTTCTTGTAAAGACCAATAAATCCACATTGGAATGTCTGTATGAATAATGTCGTTGGCACCTTTAATGCTAACTGTTGCAGGTAATTCCAACATTTCCCATAAGCTTTTCGCCCAAGGGCCTGCACCTATGACAACATAATCACAGGCGATGTTGCCCTTATCTGTTTCCACGTGAGTAACGCAACCTTCGTTGCGAGTAAAGCCAGTAACAGTGACTCCACTGATAATACGAATATTTTCGTTTTCCACCTTAGAGGCAAGACCATACATTGCTTTGGTGTTATTGGCGTAACCACCTTTGGCTTCGTGTAATACTGAGGTGATTCCTTGAGCTTGCCAGTCGTGAAAGATACCTTTCATGTATTTAGTACAATCTGCTTCGCCTTCAATAAAAGTAGAAGGGTAGTCAATAGCTTTTTGTTGGTTGTAGATTGTCGCTACGTCAGCATGCATTGACTCAGGGCTGATTTGCATATAACCCACTGGATGGTATGAGTAGGCTTGCATGTCTGATTCCCAAACCTCTACAGAGTGGGCCATTAATTCACGCATCGCTGGCTGGAAGTAGTTGTTACGAACTACACCACATGCAATGCCTGTGGCTCCTGCTGCGATGCCATTTTTATCAAGGATAATAATGTCACGTCCATCACCTTTACCACTGGCTTTAAGTTCTAAAGCCAGATGGTAAGCAGTACTTAAACCATGAATACCAGCGCCTACAATGACGTAGGGAGAAGAAGAAGGAAAGGCCATAACGGACTCCTGTTGGGTTTGTAAAATATTCAACTGAGAATAATAATGCGCTTTCATGTCTAAATAAAAACCACTCAAGACGACTTTTAACGAGACAAAACCGACAATAAGAGCTAATGTGTTAAAAGATAACTTTAAAAGCTTATGTTTTAGCAGGGTTCATGATGCAACGTTTTGGCTTTTTCTTAGTACCAGGTTTCTCTATGCTCTCGTTAGCCGCTGTTGTAGAGCCCTTACGCATGGCCAATGCACAATCTCAAGACACTCTTTATGAGTGGGAGTTTTTGAGTTGGGACGCTGTGCCTGTTAACGCCAGTAATCAAATGGTTACGGCTCCAACAATAACTCTGGATGAAGTAAAAACCCTTGATGTATTGTTGCTCGTAGCCGGTATCAATGTGTCCTCTTACGGTGACGATCAATTCTTTGCTTGGTTGCGTCAGGCGGCCAGGCAGGTAACCTTATTAGGTGCAACCTCTACTGGGTCTTTATTGCTGGCTAAGGCAAAGTTGCTGCGGCATAAAACTTGTACTATACATTGGGAATATGTAGATAGTTTTCGTGAACAATTTACAGATGTATGGATGAGTGGCGAGTTATACGAATTTGATGGTAATTTATTTACTTGTTCTGGTGGTTCTGCTGGTTTAGACATGATGTTGCAAATTATTGCAGACCAGCATGGCTATGAGTTGGCTTTATTGGTTGCAGAACAATATATGCATCCTCATATTCGTCCACCTCATCAAGATCAAAGAATGCGCCTGCAATCGCGTTTAAACATTAATAACCCAAGAATGATCAAAGCGATTGATTTCATGCGTCAAAACTTAGAGGCCCCATTAACATGCCAAGAGCTGGCGGACGCGTCAAACATGTCTGCACGGCAAATGGAGCGCCTATTTAAGCAACATTTACAGCTAAGTCCAGGGCAATATTATTTGCACTTACGGCTTGAAAAAACTCAGCAATTGTTGCGCCAATCTAGCTTGTCCGTGTTGCAAATTGCTACCGCTTGTGGATTTAGCTCCACATCTTACCTTGCGCGGTGTTATCAAAAAAAGTATAGCTGTTCTCCAAGGCAAGAGCGGGCGCGTAATAGTAATCGTTAGTTATGGCTGGAGTGGTCAAAATATGCACTGTTATAGCGTATTTTCTGTCTAGTTTTAAAACTATGGAAGCCGTATAATTAGACGTGTTAATAACACTTTATCTTTTATATTCATTGTTTAGGTTATCCCTTAGGAGTTTTATTTCTCATGTTTGAGTCACTGCAATCTGTGCCTGCTGATCCCATCCTCAATCTGTCAGTTTTGTACCGTAAGGATAGTAACCCTAAAAAAGTTGATTTAGGTGTAGGCGTTTATAAAGATGAGGCAGGGCATACAGCCATCATGCAGGCGGTTTCTCTGGCAGAAGAACGTTTGTTGGTAGAAGAAGACACTAAAGCTTACGTAGGCATGGCGGGCTCTAAAAAGTTTTGTGATTTATTGGCTCAAGTGACATTAGGTGCAGATCATCAAGTGATCAGTGATCAACGTATTTCTGTTGCACAAACACCAGGGGGCAGTGGTGCTTTGCGTGTATTAGCTGAATTCATTAATGTAGCGAAACCTGGTTCAACTGTATGGGTAGGCAATCCAACGTGGGCTAACCACATTCCGGTCATGAAAAGTGCTGGTCTTACCATTAAAACTTACCCTTACTACAGCAAACAAACTAAGACTGTGGATTTTGATGCCATGATGGCAACACTTAAGTCAGACACAAAAGCAGGCGATGTGGTGCTTCTTCATGGCTGTTGTCACAACCCATCTGGGGCAGACTTAACCTTAGAGCAATGGCAAGCTACTGCTGACTTGATCAATCTTAAAGGCTTATTGCCTTATGTTGATATTGCTTATCAAGGCCTTGGTGAGGGCATGGATGAAGATGCTGCAGGTCTTCGATTAATGGCTAATAGTGTGCCAGAAATGGTGATTGCAAGTTCGTGTTCAAAAAACTTTGGGCTATATCGTGAGCGCACTGGCACAGCCATTATTATTTCTGCTACATCTCAACAAGCTGTTGTAGCTCAAGGGCAAATGAACAGTGTGATTCGTGCCAATTACTCTATGCCACCGTCTCATGGTGCTTTGGCAGTGGAAACGATTCTTGCAGATCCAAAACTTAATCAAATTTGGCGCGATGAACTAAAAATCATGCGTAAACGCATCAAAGATCTACGTACTCAATTGGTGGAGGCTCTTAAAGCTGAAGGGGTGGAGCAAGACTTTAGTTTTATTGAACGTCAAAAGGGCATGTTCTCCTTTTTAGATATAAGCCCAGAGCAAGTTGAGAAGCTAGTTAATGAACATAGTGTTTATTTAGTTAGCTCTAGTCGAATTAATTTAGCAGGCCTTAATCAAACCAACATTGTTTATGTCGCTAAAGCTATCGCTGCAGTGCTGTAACGCTGATTGTTAAAACATCAATATATCACTCACGCCCCAGACACTGTAAACACTGTAGTGAAAGGGGTTTGCAGTGATCACTAAAGCATATGAAGAGTTTGGCATGCGACAAGGAAAAACCTTGTTGTTTGCTCATGCTAATGGCTTTCCACCTAGCACTTATAAAGTCTTGTTAGATGAACTTGGCAAAGATTGGAGAGTGATTGCGCCTCATTTGCGTCCGCTATGGCAAGATTTAACAGAGTTTCAAAGCCAGTCTGATGATCGCGCGGTGTGGCAACACATGGCCATGGATCTTAATGACTTTATTGAAAAGCATCAATTAGCGCCAGCTATTTATGTAGGCCATTCTATGGGTGCTAATGTAGGTGTATTGGCAGCTCAATTAAAGCCCCATCTGTATCACCAGCTTATTCTTATAGAACCTGTTTTTTTAAGACAAACTATTGCTCGTATTATTCGTTTTGGCCCTGCCTTTTTGATTAATAAAGCGCCCATCGTGGCCAAGGCTTTAAACAGGCCAGAT
>DKMQ01000053.1:0-9386 GCA_002470565.1 Oceanospirillaceae bacterium UBA7410
AACCGAGCATGCTCGGTTTTTTTAGGTCTAACATAAGCTTAAATAATGTTACGTCTATTACTTATTCTTCTTAAGCAATAAGTCCAGCTTAGTTGCCATGCGCTGGCCTTCATTTAGGCCATCAAATGGGCTTGGGGCTTTTTCAATCTTTGGCTGCGGCTTGTGACTTTTAGGAGCTTCAGTGCGCTTGGGTTTGCTATACACTTGCTCAGGGCGCTTTTTAGCACTTGGCCGAGGTTTATTAGGCTTACGAGGCGCTGGCAATTTAGTCAGGGCATGCGCGGCTTCATCAGCCGTTACAGCACCTTGCGCTTCACCTAGCAAATTAATGCGTGGCGCAGCGTCTGTTTGCGATTTCAAATAACCAAAAGCTCGCACGTAACTTGCTAGTCCCCGCTTAATCTTGGTTTGACTTAGTTTTCCATCAGCAACCAAATCTTCTTGTATGCCAATCTTCAGCGGCCTAGGCTTAGCAAAACAAAAAGTTTGTGGGTAAGTTTCACAAATCAATTCAACTGCCGCCCGATTTGCGGCTCGACTTTTAGCTTTTTTACGTTCAGCTGCAGTAATTTCAGGCACCACTTGTCCAGATGTAGCTGATTCAGATGTCACTGGCTCAGCAACTAATGAGCTAGTTGTTTCTGGAAGCTCGGTTTGCACCAAAGTAGAAGTTTCTTGTGTTATAGGTAGTTCGCTAGTGCTGGTCATAATGTCTTGATTTTGATTATCTATAAATATCTGACTGCGGCCCTGCTCAACTTGCTGCTTTAATTGTTGGTGCTCTTGCCTTAGAGTATCAACGTGCTGCTGTTGCCGTATCAGAAGATTTTGTTGTGTTTTAATACGTTCTGAAAGCTTTTGAGTAAGCTCTAATGTACCTAAATTTTTCAGTTTAGAATCAGTCATTCTCATCTTTCACTATTAAACATACGTCTTTTCATAACGTTAAGTATTGTACCTATTGATTGAGCCGAGAGCTATAGGTTTGCGACTTTTACACTAACTTGAGCGTCGTACTTGCAGAAACCTTCAATCCTTGCCTATACTCTATCTATAAGTTGCACATTATCTGCCTAACATATCGTTATTATCGGTTTTTTTAGAGGATATGCCATGTCTACTGTAATTCCCAGTGCCAAAGTCATTGATCTTTTTAGCGGCCGCGAACGCCAAAACCAACATCACCCTAAGGTGATTCGATTAGCGCCAGAACTAGACGGTTTTGAAGTGCTCTACTCCAACGAGCATGGCCATCCAAAAGTAGGCCAAGAGCTTTTTTCTGTCAGCATTTTATTTTGGGCTTTACTTGATGACGGTTCTTTTGCCGGCATGATTCCATGGTTTGATGAACTAATCATTTGCTACGAGCTTAACTGCCCTAATAAAGGTTTTTTTCAAGGTTACTATGACCCTGGACTAGACCAAACTATGCCCCAAGTTCCAGAACACAAATGCATCGAGCTTATTAGCGCTGCTGATTACTTTGACTTTGAAGAAGATGGAACAGTGTTTGTGGTACAAGAGTTATCTGACACTTGTGGCACCCATGCTGTATTTACTGCTGATAATTTTGATCACTTCTGGATGAGCGAAGTGTTTAGTTGGCGCCTGCATAGTGATGGACGTATTCAAGCGTTGATGGTAGATGCTGAACGGGTGGAGCGCTGGCCTGTACTGGTAGGTGATGACTGTTTAGTAGCTTGTGATGAATCTGAAGATTTCGTCAATTATTTTCAATATACAGTTGCCATTAATATTAAGAAACAAGATCCACAGACTATGGCTGTATTAGATCAATTAAAGTCTGACTCTTAAAACCCCCTTTTTTACATCACCACTCTTGCATAGAGTGTCTGATAGACGTTTGCAAAGCTTCCAGCGCATCAAGCCAGCCCTTTACAGGCCAATGATCTGGATCAGTTAAATCGTCGATGTTTTGAGTAGTAATTAACTGTTCAGATGGACCTTGTAACCTAGGTGTAATACTAAAATCAGCTTGGCCTTGCAGTGCAATCCAATGCGCCCAATCACCTTCTTGTAACAAGACTAATATTTGCTGGGCTTCTGGGGACAAATAATCCTGCTTTATTAACAAAGCTTCAATATCTGACCAGGTGAGTAAATCAATATCATCAAAACGAGTATTAGCTAACTGCTTCAAACTAGCCTGAGCCAGGTATTTTGCCGCACTAAGTAAGTGGTCCACGATGGCATATTGATAAGCCATGCGCTTTGGCCGCTGTCGCCAGTAATGTATATCTTCGTTGTTGCCGTACTGAGTGAGCAGGTCTTGCCATAAGCATTTGCCAAAAGCCAGTCGGTGTTGACTGGCTTTTAACCATTGATCTTGAACTGCCATAGTATTATTTCGCTGCTACAGGTTTAGCAGGCGCTTTTTTAACTGCTTTTTTAGCTGGCTTTTTAGTAGCTTTTTTAGCAGCGACCTTTTTAACTGGAACTTTTTTAACTGGAACTTCTTCAACCCACTTATCACCTACATACATAGCGCGCCAACCCGAAGCTTTCTTTTCTATTTCAGTCATCACATACTGCTCTTTAGTCTTACGACTATAGCGAACAATAGAAGGGTTGCCTTCGTGATCTTTCACTGGAGCTTTAAGTAAAAAAGCATATTTAGGATCTAGGGCATCTTTATGGGGCAAAATTTCAGCCAGCAAAGGTGCACGAGTTTCACGGTTTTTCGGGAATTTACTTGCAGCTAAGAATAAACCTGCAGCTCCATCACGCAATATATAATGGTCATCCACTTTGTCGCATGCTAATTCTGGCATAGGGATCGGATCCATTTTTGGCGGTGCAGCTTCACCACTGCGCAATAACTTGCGTGTGTTTTTACATTCAGCATTGGCGCAATCAAAATATTTGCCAAAGCGTCCAGTTTTTAAATGCATATCAGCGTCACACTTATCGCACTGAATCAGCGGCCCATCATAGCCTTTAATACGATACTCACCCGCTTCTACTTCAAAGCCACTACAATCTGGGTTATTACCACACACGTGTAACTTGCGCTGTGCATCAATTAAATAACCATCCATTGCAGTATCACACACTTTGCAACGACGCTTCTTAATGAGTAAACGTGACTCTGCTTCATCATCCGCATCTACTGCCACTACTTCGTCTCCAGAGACTAGGTTAATGGTTTCTTTACAGCGTTCCTTGGGTGGAAGAGCATAGCCTGAGCACCCTAAAAACACACCCGTAGATGCAGTGCGAATGTTCATAGCTTTGCTACAGCTTGGACACTCAATGTCAGTAATCGTTGGAGTATTAGCTCGCATGCCGTCTTCTGCTTCAGCAGAAGTCAATTTACGACTAAAAGCTTTATAGAAAACATTTAATAGGCGTTTCCAGTCAGTTTCGCCTTTAGCCACACTATCTAAACGCTGTTCCATATTGGCGGTGAAAGAATAATCCATCAGGTCTGCGAAGTTTTCTTCTAACCTATCTGTGACAATATCACCCATTTTTTCAGCATAAAAACGTCGATTTTGCACCATCACATATCCACGATCCTGAATAGTGGAAATGATACTAGCATAGGTTGAAGGTCTGCCGATGCCTTGCTTTTCCAATTCCTTAACCAAACTGGCTTCAGAAAAACGAGGTGCAGATTTAGTAAAGTGTTGACTAGGTGAAAGCTTTTTAAGCGTTAGTACATCGCCCTTGTTTACATCCGGTAAGATCAAATCTTCATCTTTTTTGCTAACACTGGGCTGCACGCGAGAATAACCATCAAAACGCATAATTCGACCACGGGTGCGCAAACTAAAACCACCTGCTTCAACAACGATAGTAGTACTGGTATAGAGCGCCGGAAGCATTTGACATGCAACAAATTGACGCCAAATAAGCTCGTACAGCCGCTCCGAGTCACGCTCCATATTACTTAAAGATGTAGACTTTAAAGCCACCTGAGAGGGCCTTATAGCTTCGTGAGCCTCTTGTGCACCATCCTTACTAGAGTATCCTATAGGGTCAGTTGGCAAATACTCTTTGCCATAACTTTTTTCAATGTAATCGCGGCAATTATTAACTGCATCTTTACTAAGGTTAGTAGAGTCAGTGCGCATGTACGTAATATAGCCCGCCTCATAAAGCCTTTGTGCCAACATCATGGTTTTCTTCACCCCAAAACCTAGGCGAGTACTTGCCGCTTGCTGCAGGGTAGATGTGATATAAGGTGCTGAAGGCTTGCTAGAAGTAGCTTTATCTTGACGTTGCTGGACTACAAACGGTTGTTTCTCCAGCAAAGCAACAGCGGCATCACTTTGTTGCTGGTCTACTGGTTTGAACTCACTACCATTTTGTTTATGTACTTGCAAAAACAAAGGCTTGTCTTGGTCATTAACCACATCAGCTTTAAGCTCCCAATATTCATCAGGCACAAAAGCTCGAATAATTCGCTCTCGTTCAACAACTAACTTAACAGCCACAGACTGAACACGGCCAGCTGATAATCCACGCGCAAGCTTTGCCCACAATAAAGGGGACACCATAAAGCCCACCACACGATCAAGAAAACGTCTGGCTTGCTGAGCGTTAACGTGATCCATGTCTAATATGCCAGGGTTAGCAAAGGCAGTTTGAATGGCTGTTTCTGTAATTTCGTTAAATACAACACGCTGGTATCGGCTTTGGTCGCCGCCTATGGCTTCACGAAGGTGCCAAGCAATGGCTTCTCCCTCTCTATCCAAATCCGTTGCAAGGTATATTGTGTCTGCATCTTTGGCTAGTCGGCGCAATTCCTCAACTACTTTTTCTTTACCAGGAAGTATTTGATAATCTGCTCGCCAGTCATTTTCTGGATCAATACCCATACGCCTAACAAGCTGCTTACGAGATCTAGCTTGTTTATAAATAACCTTGTCATCTGGGTCCATACTACGCACTTTAGCGGCTTCCAAAGCACGCGCCTTAGGATCAGCACTTCCTGGAGGAGACTTAGTAGGCAAATCACGAATATGGCCAACACTGGACTTTACAATAAAATCTGTACCTAAATATTTATTGATAGTTTTGGCTTTGGCTGGTGATTCCACTATAACGAGGGACTTACCCATGCAATTTCATTCCAATAGTTACGTATACGTCGCATTGATTACGACAGTTATAAGGCGCCTTAGTGTAGGCACATCTGGTAGAAGGTCAAGTTAGTTAAGACTTCTATTGTTTAAAATTCCACTTTTTGATGCAAAAAGCAAGCAATATCATCTCACACCATAAAAAAAGGCTAGATAACTAGCCTTTTGAATTTATTGAAGTTTGTAGCATTTTTAGAAGCAACAGCTATAAACGTTCGAATATTGTCGCAATACCTTGACCCATGCCAATACACATAGTGGCCA
Organism: Oceanospirillaceae bacterium UBA7410; assembly: GCA_002470565.1. Taxonomy (GTDB): domain Bacteria; phylum Pseudomonadota; class Gammaproteobacteria; order Pseudomonadales; family Balneatricaceae; genus Njordibacter. Next base: position 5,373 of record DKMQ01000053.1, read on the forward strand.
AGCCAAATTGTACGTTTTGTTTTTCCATGCGGGTTAAACAGCTCACAGAAATGCGGGTACCCGAACAGCCTAACGGGTGTCCCAGAGCAATAGCTCCCCCATGTAAATTAACTTTGTCTTCTAATGCGTCAATGAGTTTAAGATCTTTTAGCACAGGTAGGGCCTGAGCAGCAAAGGCCTCATTAAGCTCTACAACACCTATATCTTCAATCGTTAACCCTGCACGCTTTAATGCTTTTTTAGTCGCAGGCACTGGTCCATAACCCATAATAGAAGGGTCACATCCAGCTACTGCCATCGCTTTAATGCGGGCCAAAGGTTTAAGGCCAAGAGCCAAAGCTTTAGCTCCAGACATTAATAACATAGCAGAAGCACCATCTGACAAAGCAGACGACGTGGCCGCAGTGACTGTGCCATTTTTTGGATCAAAAACAGGTCGCAAGTGGGATAAAGACTCAAGATTAGTTTCTGGCCGTATTACTTCATCTCGCTCTACTCTAATGAGCCTACCCTGGGAGTCATGCCCTTCAATAGGGATAATTTCGCGATCAAAGTCACCGTTTTCAGCAGCTTGATGGGCAAGCCTGTGTGAACGAACTGCAAACTCATCTTGCATCTGCCGACTTATGCCGTGCATTTTACCCAATAACTCAGCTGTTAAGCCCATCATCATGGCAGCTTTTGCTACATGTTTACTACCTGCAGGGTTAATATCAACACCATGGTTCATAGCAACATGGCCCATATGCTCCACTCCTCCAACAACAAAAAAATCACCATTATCCGTGGCAATTGCTTGTGCTGCAGTGTGGATTGCGGCCATCGATGAACCACACAAACGGTTGACCGTTTGAGCAGCGACAGTGTGGGGAATAACACTTAATAAAGACGCGTTGCGAGCAACGTTAAAGCCTTGTTCTAGAGTTTGGTTTACACAGCCCCAAATCACATCTTCCACATGGGCAGGGTTAAGTTCTGGGTTGCGCGCAAATAGTCCATCTATCACGGCAGCAGATAAGTTTTCTGCTCGTACATTTCTAAACGCACCCCCTTTACAACGCCCCATTGCAGAGCGAGCACCGTCTACGACAACAATATCATTAGCTTGTAATTGCATATTTTTCTCCGAATTTAGTGGGCAGGTTGTAGCTTGTTATAAAATGTTTCACCATCGGCTGCCATTTCACGCATTTGTTTGGGCACGCTATAAAGTGGGCTTACTCCAGCCAAAGCATCGGCTTTATCACAAAAGTTCTGCAAGCCTATTGCATCCATATACTTTAATGCGCCACCCAAAAATGGAGGGAATCCAATACCGTACACAAGTGCCAAATCTGCTTCTGCAGGAGTGGCTATAATATTTTCTTCTAAGCAACGAGCAACTTCTAGACATAAAGGAATCATCAAATAATCAATAATTTGCTCATCTGTAAACTCTTGTGGATTGGCACACAAACTGGCCAACTTTTCCACCAACGAATCATCAACCTGTTTTTGAAGACGGCCCTTTTTATCTTTTTCATAAGCATAAAAGCCAAGCTTATTTTTTTGACCTAATCGCTGTTCTTTAAACATTAAATCAACACCAGCTTCACCCTGGCCAGCCATACGATCAGGGAAACCTTCTGCCATAACCGCTTGGGCATGGTGAGCTGTATCAATACCTACCACATCAAGCAAATACGCAGGCCCCATAGGCCATCCGAAACGCTCCATAATCTTATCTACACGGCTAAAATTGACCCCCTGCTCTAACAATAGACCAAAGCCACCAAAATAAGGAAATAACACTCGATTAACAAAAAAGCCTGGGCAGTCGTTGACTACAATGGGCTTTTTGCCCATAGCATTAGCATATGCCACCGTTGTGGCAATAGTTTCTTCACTACTTTGGCTGCCACGAATCACTTCAACTAATGGCATTTTATGAACTGGATTAAAAAAGTGCATTCCACAAAAACGAGTAGGATCTTTTAAACTCTTAGCTAAAAGGTCAATGGAAATGGTAGAGGTATTAGAAGTAATCACCGTGCTGGGTTTTACCTGAGCTTCTATTTCAGCTAGAACGATCCCTTTAACTTTAGGATTTTCTACAACGGCTTCTACTACTAAATCAACGTTTTTTATATCTGCGTAATTCAATGTTGGACGGATTTTATTCAACACTTGGGCCATCTGAGCGGGCTTCATTTGACCACGTTCAACGCGTTTTTCTAAAATACCTGTAGCTTCATCTAAACCTAGTGTAATAGCAGGCTCAGCGATGTCTTTCATTACAATAGGCACACCTTTAAAGGCTGATTGATAAGCAATCCCTCCGCCCATGATGCCTGCTCCTAATACCGCCGCCTGTTCTACCTTAGTGGCTTTTTTGGCCAGAGCTTTAACTGTACGTTTAAGGTATTGGTCTGCAAGAAAAATGCCTACTAGATTGGCAGCTACTGACGTTTGCGCCATTTTAGCAAACCCTTTTGCTTCAATAACTAAAGCTTTGTCACGAGTCATGCCTGCATGCTTTTGCATGGTTTTAATGGCTGTAACTGGACTGGGGTAATGCGGCCCAGCTTTACCTGCTACAAATCCTTTGGACGTTTCAAAGGCCATCAACTGTTCCATGGGACCCAAAGCTAGCTTTGCAAGCTTTGTTGCCCGCTTTGCAACGTAGCTTAAATCACCTTTAATACATTGATTAAGAAGATGCTCGCCAGCCTCTAATAATTGGTCATGTGCTACAACCGCATCAACAGCACCCTCATGTAAAGCCACTGTAGATTTTTTTTCCTTTGCTCCACAAACCCACTCAATAGCATTATCTAAGCCAATGATTCGCGGCAAACGCACGGTGCCACCCCAGCCTGGAAAGATACCTAACTTCACTTCTGGCAGGCCTACTTTGGCATCGGTGGCCATAATGCGATAGTCAGTGCTTAAACACACTTCAAACCCACCTCCCAATGCCAAACCATTGATTAACGACACGGTGGGTATTGGTAGATCCTCAAGAGCACAAAAAGTCTCATTAACCTGCATATTTGCATTGATCAAGTCCTGCTCGTCACGACCAAAAAATTGCAAAAATTCAGTGATATCTGCGCCCACAATAAAACTAGACTTGGCGCTTGTCAGCATGAGGCCTTTAACACCTTCCACACCGATAATAGCATTGTTGATAGCCTCAATAGCCTCTTTCAACTCAACTAAAGTTGCCGCATTAAGCTTATTTACAGATTGATTTTTAAGGTCAAACGTAAGCTTAGCTAATTGGTGGTCGTGCATCTGGACCTGAATGGCGTTACCTGCATAAATCATGCATGGACTCCTTGGATAAAATTAGACGTATAAAAGCGTTAGTTATAAAATTCATACGCTTGTTTGAAAATAGTAATAGCACTTTAAACCAGCCAGAGTCAAAGTCAACCGTGACTCTGCAGCCACAGCAATACTGGGTATCTAGAAGCCTTCTAAAATCAACTCTTTGAGCACACCTTCCAAGTCATTTAGCTGACCTGGTGTAGATCTTTCATGCCAATAGGCATGCGCCATAATAGGCGTAACACTTAGGGCATAGACATCATCTGGCAAGCGTTCGACCAAATTAGCTAGGCACGCTAGTTGTTCTGGCTTTAACGTGCCTTCGCCACGACTCCAACACCAACCTGCAGGTAAACCTTTGGTATTGAGCCCATTGGCTTTAAATATTTCCCACGCCTGTTTTTTGATCGCCATCATTCCATCAGAACGATTGCGTGTATTGACCTTAGGTAAGCCATAGCTAGTTGCTAAATGACTTTCAGGTGCTAACTGCCCCTGCTCTCTTGGCCCCTGTAGTTTACCTACGTTCACTTTTAGGCCTTTAGTCATAGCCAACTGCCTGATTTTGGCTTGCGCCCGCTGCAGTGGTGTAGGCATAACCCAAGCTATAGAACCAACCAAAGAGAGACATACAAAAAGCACGATAAAGGTTTTTATTTCCACTACAACTCCACCACTTAATAAAAGAGAAAAGGCAATACG
>DKMQ01000053.1:9556-20876 GCA_002470565.1 Oceanospirillaceae bacterium UBA7410
CCCATGGACTTGTCTGACGTGCAAAATCAGCTGCATGAAAATGCAAAGCTACAGATGCATGAACTAATTCAACAACACAACTTAGGTGAAGCAACTCAGTTACTCGTATCAGGTCACATTCAGACAGAAGTTCACAAAGTCGCTAATGAACTCAGCACAGACCTAGTCATTGTAGGCAGCCATGGCCGCCACGGTCTCGCCCTATTGCTGGGCTCGACCTCTAGCAGCATTCTTCACGGTGCCACCTGTGATGTGTTAGCGGTTAGAGTTTAACCACTAACCCTCTTGCATGGCTTCAACTTCTAACCATCTGTCCATACAGGTTTCAAGCTGAGCTTCTTGGGTTTCTAAGTGAGCCAGACGAGCATTCACATGATCTTGTCCTTTGCTGTAGAAATCAGCATGACCAATTTCAATTTGCAACGCCTCAAGCTGCGCTTCAAGCTCCTCAATTTGGCCAGGCAATAAATCTAATTCCCGCTGTATTTTATAGCTCAACTTGACCGCTGGCTTAGTTTTTTCTTTAGCTTTTAGTGGTGTTGCTGCCATACCTGTGGGTTTGCTGTTTCCCTGAACAGTGGGCGCTTGCAACCTGCCACCACGCCTCACCCAATCGCTATATCCACCAACAGAATCAGTAATATGGCCCTGCCCATCAAACACTAAGCACGAGGTGACTACGCGATCTAAGAAAGCACGATCGTGGCTTACCAACAAGACTGTACCTGGGTAGTTGGCAAGCATTTCTTCCAACAATTCCAAGGTTTCAATATCCAAATCATTAGTAGGCTCATCCAATACCAGCATATTTGACGGTTTACTAAACAAACGTGCCAGCAATAGTCGGTTACGTTCGCCACCTGACAAGCTACTCACAGGGCTACGAACACGCTTGGGGGAAAACAAAAAGTCGCCCAAATAGCTCATTACATGACGATCTTTACCATTGATACTAATACTCTCACGGCCTTCAGCAAGGTTATCCATTACCGTTTTGGTAAGGTCTAGCTGGTCACGCAATTGGTCAAAATAAGCCACTTCTAACTTGGTGCCACGCTTAATTACACCCGAATTAGGCTCTAACTGACCCAAAATAAGCTTAAGTAAGGTAGATTTACCCACACCATTAGCACCCACTAAACCGATACGATCTAGCTTAAGCAAACTTAAGTCAAAATCTTTTATCAGCGTTTGCTCACCATAACCATGACTCACGTTATCTAATTCGCAAACTAATTGGCCAGATTTAGCAGCTTGAGCATGCTGCAATTTAACATTGCCTTGACGCTCTCTTCGATCTCCACGCTCTTTGCGAAGAGATTCAAGTGCTCGTACACGCCCTTCGTTACGGGTGCGACGGGCTTTAATACCTTGTCTGATCCAGACTTCTTCTTGTGCTAATTTTTTGTCAAACAATGCATTATGACGATCTTCTTCCATCAATTGTTGTTCGCGATACGCTAAAAATCGCTCATAGCCACCTGGAAAGTAGTTTAAGTGGCCACGATCAAGCTCTACAATTTTATTAGCCAATACTTGTAAAAAGCTACGATCGTGAGTGATGAATATGATGGCACCTGTAAACTCCAACAACTGTTTCTCAAGCCACTCAATAGCTAAAATATCTAAGTGGTTAGTGGGCTCATCTAATAACAACAAGGTGGGCTCGCTTACCAGTGCCCTAGCTAAAGCTACACGCCTTCTCCAGCCACCTGATAGCTGACTAAGCACTTGCGTACCATCAAGGCTGAGGCGAGTTAGAATACGCTCGACCTTAGTTTCCATTTGCCAACCATCCAGCTCATCAATTCGATGACTAGCGATTTCCAACTGTTTCATGGCTTTATCATCAAGTTCACCCATGGCAATTTCGTCGTAGCGTTTACGAATGTCGTAAACCTCGCCCATACCCATAGCCACTAACTCGCTTACACTTAAGTCTTCACGATCAGGTAAGTCTTGTTGAAGATAACCAATTTTACATGCTGGGCTGCGCCAAACATTGCCACTGTCTGGTAGTTGCTCACCTACCAGTAATTTAATGAGGCTAGATTTACCTGCCCCGTTACGACCGATCAGACAAACTCGATCACCCGCATCAATTTGTAAATTGACATCGTCAAGTATTGCCACATCGCCGTAAGCAAGATGGACTTGTTGTAAACGTAATAAATTCATTAAAGGACCTAAAGGTAGGGCAAAATTTATCCACTACAATAGTATGGATAACGTATCAACTAAACTTCACTAATTATAACGTTTCTTATAGGCACTCAGATACTTAAAGCTTACAAAACCAGCAAAAGGATGATTATTAACGTTGCAACGGGTTAAATAATTGATCAATAATGGTCTTTAGTTGTTTAGTCTGCACAAGTGATAGCAAATATATTTTTTAACCCCTTATTATTTTGCCCACAAAATACAAGAAGTCGCGATTAATGACGTTAAAACAAACCCAAATTACTGACATAGGTCTCAATTTAACTAACGAGCGATTTGATAAAGACCGCAAAGAAAGTTTACAAAGAGGACTTGAAGTGGGGGTGCATCGCCATATCATTACTGGCACCACATTGGCTACAAGCCAGAGTGCTCTCGAGCTCGCTTTAGATGATGCCTTGCCTTGTGAGCGCTATGCAACAGCTGGCTTTCACCCACATAATGCAAGTGAAAATAATCCCGCATCATGGCAACAATTATCTGGGTTGTGGCAACATCCCAAAGTGGTCGCAATCGGAGAAACGGGATTAGATTTCAATCGCAATTTTTCCACCCCCAAACAACAACTTGATAGCTTTGAACTGCATTTACAAGCTGCAGTAGCACTGCAGCTGCCCTTATTTTTACACGAACGTGATGCACAAGATGAGTTTTTAGAGCTAGTTAGTCATTACCGTTGTGGTTTTAATAAAGCAGTGGTGCATTGCTTTACCGGCACCCAAGCCTTCTTGGTAAAGCTGATAGAGCTTGATCTGCACATTGGCATAACTGGATGGATTTGCGATGAACGCCGTGGAGAGCACCTGCGTAGCGCCGTTAAACTAATACCTAACGATAGGCTCATGCTAGAAACCGATTCGCCATACCTTTTACCTAAAGATATGCGCCCCAAACCAAAATCTAGTCGCAATGAGCCTGCTTACTTGCCGTATATACTTCAACGCGTGGCACATTATCGAGTTCAAGACACTCAAGAGCTTGCACAACAAACAGAAGCTACCGTGAATGACTTTTTTGAAATTGGGCAGGATTAAAACTGGCTCACTGACAATGAATCAAAGGGCCAACACAACACCTGATTACTCTGGCAGCATCGCAGCACAGGGATCTTAATGCCATAAAGCTGCATTAATTCGTCACTTTCAGCTATATCTACCACGCTCACATCTACCTGCGTAAAGTCCAAACATTGGGCTAATAGCGCCTGCGCATCGTCACACAGATGACAGCCAGATGTGCCTAATAATTCGAGTTGACGTTTACTATTAGCCATGGATTTAGCTACACACTGGCAGGATTGTTCGCACTGACCACTACACACGGCTGATCTCCAACATTGCGGAAACGGTGAGGCTGTGAACTGCTAAAATAATAACCATCGCCTGCATGCAATACTTCTACTTGTTCAGACACGGTCACTTCTAAGCAGCCACTAATAATAATACCTGCCTCTTCACCTTCATGGAGCAACATATCTGATCCAGTATCAGCACCTGGTGGATAAGTTTCATGTAATAAAGACAAACTACGTGGGTCGTGGTTATATCCTATTAAATGCATAGCCACGTTGCCTGAGCCCATATCTGGCAACTCACTACTTTTGTAAAAAACTTGCTGCTGAGCCGGCATATCTTCCACAAAAAACGCTTGTAACGACATAGGCACGCCATCCAGCACTTTTTTCAAGGAGCTTACCGATGGGCTCACTCGATTTTGCTCAATGAGTGAAATAGTACTGTTGGTCACGCCGGCAAGCTTTGCCAATTCACGTTGTGACAGGCCACGCTTTTTACGGACCACTTTAAGGCGTGCACCTACATCAAGACTCATCGGGTGAATCCTGTTCATCAGCGCGTTCGATCATCGCTTCAGGCAATGCCTTTTTGGGCTGAATACCACCCAACTTGACAATGCTTTGGGCCCTATTGATCAAGTTGCCCCGACCAGAAGATAAGCGTTTATGGGCCGTATCATAGGCATCTTGAGCTCTCAAAAGGTGACTACCCATACTATCCATAGAAGTCACAAAATCGACCAATTTCTTATGCATCTCTTCGGCTTGGCGAGAGATTTCTTTGGCATTTTGGCTTTGGTGCTCATAGCGCCAAATATTGTGGATGGTACGCAATACCATTAACAAAGTAGCAGGGCTTACCAGCATGATGTTACTTTTCATAGCACTTACAAATAATTCTGAATCTGCCTGCAGAGCCAACATATAAGCAGACTCTATGGGAATAAACAATAGCACATAATCTAAGCTTGAAACCCCTTGCGCACTTTCATACGACTTACCACTTAGACCTTTAATATGAGCCCTTACTGACGCTAAATGTTCAGCCAAAGCGATACTGCGCTCAGCCTCATCTTGTGCATTTTGATAACGCTCGTAAGCGACCAGTGTGACTTTTGAATCCACTACCACATCTTTGTTTTCTGGCATGTGTATGACAACATCTGGCTGTAAGCGTTTGCCATCAGTTTGAGTTAGGTTCACTTGAGTTTGGTATTCATGCCCTTTGCGCAGACCAGACTGTTCAAGCACTTGTTCCAACACCATTTCGCCCCAATTACCTTGGGCTTTATTGTCACCTTTTAGGGCCTTGGTGAGGTTAATAGCATCACTACTGAGCTTATTATTAAGCTCTAACAGACTATTTATTTGCTGAGTTAAACCCGCTCTATCACGTGCGTCTTTATCATAAACATCATCCACTTTTTTGCGAAAATCACCCAACTGCTGTTTTAATGGATTAAGTAAATGGCCTAATTGGTCCTGATTTTGGCTAGATAACTGGCTGGCTTGTTGCTTCAAGGAAGACTCTGCAAACTGTTTAAGATAGCCATCAAAAGCTTCTTTAGTTTGGGTTTGCTGCTGTAATTGTATTTGATGCGCATCATGCTGGGCATCAAGCTTGGCTTGCAAGCTTGCATTAGTCACTTTAGCTTGGCTTAGCTGTGATTGTAATTGGGTGTCTTGTTGCTTGGCGTCTTGTAATTGGTTTTCCAGAGTTTGTGACTGCTCATAAACTTGCTGATATTTAACTTCAAGCTGTGCTGTGGAAAGCTGCAGATCAATTAACTTTTGCGCTGCCGCTGCCTTTAAGTCGTTATTTAAAGTGCTGCTTAACTCATTAGCTACATTAACATCAGTTGCGCGACGTCTAGCAAAAAAAACAGCTGCCAACGTCATTAAACCTGCAATGATCCACGCTATATAATCCAGCATAATAGTTAAGCCATCCAACCTTGAATCATAGGAATAAGCCCCACTAAAGCCAAGCCAGTATAAACAACACTACCTACTTTTGGCTTTAATATTCGACGCAATAAAATATGGTACACAGCAGGAAAACTCACTATTAAAAAGCTCACCGGTATCCACCACATAAGATTTTGGCCACCATAAACTAAACTTGCAATAAGCACTATGGCAGCGATATTTCCAGCGGCTAAGTAAACACCAGACACAGTGCTATTGGTGTGCGTATCTACTGCGCCATCTGTCTCTAGGGTTTTTTGGTTTTGGGTGAGTACATCATGACTAACTTGGCGTGCGCTAAGCGCTGCACCCATAGCAAAAGCACCCGCAAAGGTGAAAATATAAATAGGTTCCATGTGCGTCTTTCCAGAGGGTCGGTAACGGTGTGTATCATGGTAACAAAATTAATGCAGCGCTTCACCCAACGCAGGACGTTTTGATCGCAGCAAGTCAAATTGTTTACGTAACTCAATAAGGGGTTTGAGTCCGTGGTCTAAAGGATCTTCTGGTAAATCTAGCCAGTTGACGCTATGTATGCGCGTCATAAGATCGTATTCGCCAACTATGGCATCTAAAAACATAAGTGCTGCATCGGTTTGAGGAGCATCTTCAAGAATAGGCAGCTCTTCTAGATATAAATCTAAATGCAATTCTTCACCAATATTACGCAAACCAAAAAATAATTCGTCCAGTTCTAGCACAGCATCGCCAATTTCTATGGCTTCTGGAATATGCTCTACTCTGGGATTAAAGGCCATCACTTTGATCTGGCTCAGCTGAGGAGCCGCAGCCACCAGAAACAGCACAGTATCAATACTTTGGTTGTACCCATCACAACCAAACACAAGCTCAATCCCTGTCCCTGCTTCATCACGGGCACAAAAAACCGTCAGATGAGGGTCTATATAGGATAACTGATCTTGCACTTCTTCTAGCAATTCTTGCGCTAAAACAGATTCTTCATTCACTAAGCTAAGAAGTTGATCTGCATTATCACTTACAAGTTGCCAAAAATTTTGTATGGGAGAATCGTTCATAACACGCCTTCAATACTAAAAAAGCACCACTAGTTGGCATCCATACCAGCGTGGCATCTTTTACATCCTGTATATAACGTAAAAGGGGAGTGCCTAAACACTCCCCTTTTTTAAAGCACTAATTAAAGCGCTGATTCAAATACAGATTTTGCAGCTTATTGCTTGCCCATCTGTGCTTTGATCAAGTCACCAATAGTCGTAGGACCGTCGGTAGATACTTCCATTTCGCGAACGTCACGGATAGCTTGCTTCTCATCTGCTACATCCTTGGCCTTAACGGACAAGTTAATAGCACGATTGCGACGATCAACAGCAATGATCTTAGCTTCAACACTGTCACCAACCTTAAGTTCGTTACGTGCATCTTCAATACGATCAATACTAATTTCTGAAGCTTTAAGTACAGCGTCAATGCCTTCAGCAAGCTCAATAACAGCTTCCTTAGCATCAACAGACTTAACCACACCATTAACAATAGTGCCACGATCATTAGCTGCAACGTACTCACTGAATGGGTCACTTTGCTGTTGCTTAATACCAAGAGAGATACGCTCTTTCTCAGAATCTACAGACAAGATAACCGCACTCACTTCGTCGCCTTTCTTATAGTCACGCAGAGCGGCTTCGCCTTCTACTTCCCAAGAAATGTCAGACATGTGCACTAGGCCATCTAAGTCGCCTTCTAGGCCAACAAAGATACCAAAATCAGTGATGGTCTTGATGTTACCAACAACCTTATCACCGGCTGCATACTTCTCAGCGAACTCAGCCCATGGATTGCCCACACATTGCTTGATGCCTAGAGAAATACGACGACGCTCTTGGTCTACGTCCAAGATCATCACTTCCATTGCGTCGCCAACGTTGACAACTTTAGATGGGTGAATGTTCTTGTTAGTCCAAGACATTTCAGAAACGTGTACCAAACCTTCAACGCCATCTTCAATAGAAGCAAAGCAACCGTAGTCAGTTAGGTTAGTTACTGTAGCCTGCACACGATGACCATTAGGGTAACGTGCCTTGATAGAAGCCCATGGATCTTCTTGCAGCTGCTTAAGGCCCAAAGATAAACGACCGCTGTCCTTATCAAACTTGATAACGCGAACAGTGATTTCATCACCTGGGTTTAGCATGTCACTTGGGTGCGCAATACGCTTCCAAGCCATGTCTGTAATATGTAGCAAGCCGTCAACACCACCTAGGTCTACGAAAGCACCATAGTTGGTTAGGTTTTTAACATAACCCTTAACGTCCATGCCTTCTTCAATGCTAGCCAACAATTCGTCACGCTGTGCGCTGTTCGCTTCTTGCATTACCGCACGACGTGAAACAACCACGTTGTTGCGCTTTTGATCCAGCTTAATCAGCTTGAATTCAAGTTCCTGGCCTTCCAAGTGGTCTACGTCACGCACTGGGCGTACATCTACCAATGAACCAGGTAAGAATCCTTGAATGTTATTGATGGCAACAGTAAAGCCACCCTTAACCTTGCCGTTGATAACGCCAGTAATGGTCGCTTCATCGTCAAAGGCAGTTTGCAATACATCCCACGCTTCGGCACGCTTGGCCTTTTCACGTGAAAGTTTAGTCTCACCAATGCCGTCATCGACACTTTCTAGAGACACCTTAATTTGGTCGCCAATTTTCACTTCTATTTCACGAGAGTCGTTGTAAAACTCTTCAATAGGAATAATAGCTTCAGACTTAAGGCCTGCGTGTACTGTTACCCAGTCGCCGTCAATGTCCAACACGGTGCCCATAACAACAGCACCAGGACGCATTTCAACAGCAATAATGGATTCTTCAAATAATTCTGCAAAGCTTTCGCTCATGTTTATATACCAGACGTTGTGCAAATCAAAAGTGATTGCAAAACAACGCTCGTTTAGCCTGAAGGTCAGCTACAACAGGGAAGTTTAATGGACGCGGTGTGTCAGGAACTGACGCCTAAAATGACACTAACGAATTTTGCGCGCGCGGTATTGTACACTGCACCTTCACTTACATCAATGCCCATGGACTATGCGAAGGAAATTAGCCTTTTGTGAGGATCACAGGCTTGCCAGTCATTAACATATGAACTATAACTAATAATATAAGCTCTCAAGAACACTAAAAGAGGCCAATAAAATGGAACCAACAGCAGATTGGGTGAGCAGAAGAGCTGGATTTGGCTTTGCCCTAGGCGAAGCTGCAATAAGTGAAAAAGAATGGTTCGCTAATTCGAGACACTCCGTTAAAAATCCAAAAAGCTATATCGCCAACAACCGCATAAAGCCTATGCTGGCATCTATTAAACGTGGCCTAACTGATGAAGAACGTAAGATATATTCAGGCATTACTTTAAATCAAACCGCAGCCATCGTTTATCGAAAGCAATTAGAAAAGGAAGAAGATCGTCTCAATGAAGCTCAAGAAAACTTGGACAACGTCATTGCCTTGAAAGGTATTAGGCCACAATGGCTTGCAGCCATGCGCCGGGCAGACTTTTGTTTAAATACAAAAGAAGATTTTGCAAATAGGTTATGGTTGTTCTGGCAAAACTATTTTACCGTGTCAGAAGCGTCTAACAACGGCCCTTGCATCCCTCACTTCCACGAAACCATTAGGAAAAAAATGTTTGGCAGCATGTCAGACCTTGTTTTTAACGTAATCAGCCACTCCGCTATGATTCTATACTTGGACAATAACAACTCTACTGGTGAAAAATCAAAAGCCCGCAGGGAAAAATGGACGACCGATGGCATCAATGAAAACTTAGCCCGCGAAACTTTAGAGCTATATACTGTCACCCCTGGCCATGGCTACACCCAAGAAGATGTAAATGGTATGACTAACATCCTCACCGGCTGGAGGGTAAAGGACTGGGATAATGTATATAAAGCTGAGTTTGTGGACGACTATCACGAGCCAGGCACCCATAGTGTTTTGGGTAAAAAGTACAGCAGCACCCGCAATGGCATTGGACAATTACAGCGCGTTATTAAAGACCTTACTAGCTTAGAGGATACTGCAAACCATGTATCTTTTAGACTTTGCCAGCACTTTATTAATGACCAGCCAAGCCCTGTGCATGTAGCCCAACTCGCGGCTATTTATATTGATAATAAAGGCAAGCTTGCACCGGTCTATCTTGGGCTTTTAGATATTTTACAAAGCCTTGAACATAAACAAGATAAATTTTTGAACCCAGAAGTTTGGACATACCAAACACTCAATACCTTAAATATAGCAGTGCCTACTGGTGTACCAAAAAATAGACGATTTAGCCCAAAAAATCTTGATCATATACTCAGAGAACTTGGTCTATTGCATGGTGAAGCCCTCCAGCCCAACGGCTGGGCAGAAGTCGAAGAGGACTGGTTGTCTAATGAATATTTAAATAGGCGCATAAGCTTTAGCTCCATAATAGGTGTTAACAGCACCTACAAATCAGACACATGCACATCCATCAAAAATAATGGCATTAACCCAAAAGACCTAGACCGGTTTAATTTATCCGAATACTCGCAAGCATTTGTTAGTGACTCAAGGCCTTTTCAGAGCCAAATTGTTGCTCTATTGTGTTCACCAGGTTTTCTAAGGAGCTAGTCATGAACAGAAGAGACTTTATTAAAACCTCTGCTGCCTCAGCTGTAGCCTACACCATGGGCCATAGTTCTTTTTCTAATGCATCGCCAGCCAAAACTGGCAATGTTTTTGTCATTTTATTAAGGGGTGGGATGGATGGATTAGCCGCCGTACAACCGATCCAAGACAAAACAATTTTTGATATAAGACGCACCTGTATAGTAGAAAATACATTACCCCTTGATGGTCACTTTGGTTTACACCCTGTGATGCGTGGCTTTGCTGACCAATGGAAAGCAGGCAATGCTAGCATTGTACATGCTACTGGCTTTAACTATTACGGAAGGTCTCACTTTGAAGGCCAAAATGTCATGGAAGGAGGTGGCAACGCCCCCTATGCAACGAATACGGGCTGGCTTGGCAGAGCCATGGAAGTGTCTAACTTATCAAGCTTAGCGATCACCTTACCTACACCTTTAATTTGTAAGTCTACAGCGATCAGCGAGAGTCTTTACCCTTCCAACTTCACTAAGCCTATGTCAGACAATGAAGCACTGCTTAAAGGCATATGGATGGGAGATGAGGCCCTTTCAAAGCACACCAAAAGCACGTTGAAGTCTTATGATCGTTATAATAGAAACAACTCGCCAGAGCACCTTGCCAGAGAAGTAGCAAAACAGATGAGCCAAGTTGGAGGGCCAAAAGTTGGATTCGTCGAATATTCTGGCTTTGACACTCATTCAGGACAAGGTGGTGAACATGGCAACCATGGCAGGCATCTCAAAAAACTTGATCGTATTATTGATTCATTTGCATCCTATTCAAAGCAGGTATGGGATAATTCAATTGTAATCACGGTGACAGAATTTGGACGAACAGCCAAAGAAAATGGCACCAAAGGTACAGATCATGGCGCAGCTTCTGCTATTTTTCTTGCTGGCGGCTTAATTAAATCGTCAAAAGTGATTACTGACTGGCCAGGGCTTAATAAAAACGACCTTTTTGAGCAACGTGATTTACGCCAAACAATAGATGCAAGGGATGTCTATGGCGATGTTATACATCACACTTTTGATATATCGAAAGCAAAAATCAAACAAACAGTGTTTCCAGGCACTGAACAAAAATTAAATCTAGACATCTGGGGATAAGATTTTCCAGAGCACAAGACAAAAAGGATTCATGATATGAAAAAAGGATTAGCTTTAGCTTTTATAGCCTTGTTTTT
>DKMQ01000020.1:0-557 GCA_002470565.1 Oceanospirillaceae bacterium UBA7410
AATGCCCAACACTTCATCTGGAGACTCACCAATAACTGGAAAACGTGAGTGTGACGTTTCGGTGATGGTGTGCATAAACTCTTGAGTGGTTTGGTCTGCCTTTACACCTGCCATTTGAGGGCGTGGCACCATAATGTCACGCACTTGCATGTTTGACATCTGTAAGGCGCCTTCAATGGTATCAAGCACCTCACGATCTAATATCTGATCTTCTTCTGCCTGACGGATACGCTCTAACAGATCTTCTTTGGTGCTAGGTCTGTCGCTTAGAAAAAAAGAAAGTTTATCCAGCCAGGAGCGTTTGTCCTGACCGTTGGTCGACGCGTCGTCGTTCATAAGGAGTGTGTATTCCTAAAAGTTAATAAAACCAGTTTATACGCTTAAGTGCTTTGTTTAGCAACATAAGGGTTTGGTATGTTGAGTGAGGACAAAAGCCTCGCCTCTAGAGTTTCCATCGCTTGAGCTTCTGCCTCTTGTATATGGTCGAAACCTTGTAAATGCAAGGTGCCGTGAATAACTAGATGCGCCCAGTGATCTTCTACCGGCTTGTCTTGTTC
>DKMQ01000020.1:693-3547 GCA_002470565.1 Oceanospirillaceae bacterium UBA7410
ACTATGCGAATAGTGATTTCAGCTTCAGCGTCTGATGATTGTATTGCAAGCTGAGCCCACTGCTCTAGATGCTCAAGGGTGGGTAATTGCTTACTTTGGCTTGCAATTTGTAAGTCTATAATCATGATGTTTTGTTTTCAAAAGCGTCATAGGCATCAACAATGCGCTGCACTAGGGGGTGGCGCACAATGTCGCTAGACAAAAAGTGGGTAAAACCGATGTTGTCTATGCCATCAAGCACTTCAATGGCATGTTTAAGGCCAGACGGGGTGCCTTTGGGTAGGTCTATTTGTGTGACGTCACCCGTGATAACCGCCGTAGAGCCAAAACCAATGCGCGTAAGAAACATTTTCATTTGCTCACGGGTGGTGTTTTGGCTTTCATCTAAAATAACAAAACTGTTGTTAAGCGTTCTGCCACGCATATAAGCTAAAGGGGCAATTTCTATGATATGTTTCTCTATCATACGAGCCACTGTTTCTTCCCCAAGCATTTCATAAAGGGCATCATAAAGAGGGCGCAAGTATGGGTCTATTTTTTGTGCTAAATCGCCAGGCAAAAAACCAAGCTTTTCACCCGCTTCTACCGCTGGGCGCACTAATAAAATACGACGCACATCTTCACGCTCTAGTGCTTGCACTGCACAGGCAACAGCAAGGTATGTTTTGCCTGTGCCTGCAGGGCCAATGCCAAAATTAATGTCAAACTCATCAATAGACTTAATGTAGCTTTGCTGAGTTTCACCACGAGGCTTAATAGTGACGCGTTTGGTGCGAATGCTAAGCCCAGTGTCTTGGGGTTGGTTTGCTTTAGGCGCCAAGAGGGCGGTATTGGTTTCTGTCATGGTATGTAGGGCTTCCACTAAGGCAAGATGAACCATTTCTGGGGTAACTTCACTGGTATTTTGGGCTTCACGATAGAGCTGCTGTAATACATTTTCACTAGCAATGCAGGCCTTTGCAGTGCCTGCTAAGTGAAAACGATTGCCGCGGTTACTAATGCTTACATGCAGCCGCTGTTCAATAAGGCGTAGGTTTGCATCCAGCTGACCTTGCAAGCTAGCAAGGTGTCTAGTGTTATCTGGCAACAGGCTAAAAATAGAGCCTGTGTGCTCAGAAGACGTGGATGAAGAGCTATTAGTAGACTTTGTCATAGAGTGCTATTGCAGCACGATTGGGCCAACTGGCGCAAGTCCGTCTAATTCAGACGCTACAAGCACGCCCCTTAATGAGTGAGGAAACGCTTCCAAAATATGTATTTGGGCAAACTTACCAATAAGGTCAGCATTGTTACTGGCAAAGTTTACCGAGCGGTTGTTTTCTGAACGGCCCGTTAATTTACCGGGGTCTTTCTTTGAATAACCATTCACCAATACACGCTGATAAGTGCCTACCATGGCTTTACTGATATCAAAAGATTGGCTGTCAATGCGGCGCTGCAACAAGGTTAAACGCTGCTTTTTGGTAGCGTCATCAGTGTTGTCTGGAAGATCTGTGGCAGGTGTGCCTGGGCGCTTGCTGTAGATAAAGCTATAGGATAAGTCAAAACCAATGTCGGCGATTAAATCCATAGTGGCCTGAAAATCTGCATCAGACTCGCCAGGAAAACCAATAATGAAATCTGATGAAAAGCTAATGTCTGGGCGCAGCTTGCGAATACGACGCATTTTAGACTTGTATTCTAGTGCCGTGTGGCCGCGTTTCATGGCCATTAATATCTTGTCAGAGCCTGATTGCACAGGCAGGTGTAAATGGCTGACTAGCTCTGGTATTTGGCCAAAGGCTTCAATAAGGCTATCAGTAAACTCAACAGGGTGGCTGGTGGTGAAGCGAATACGATCAATGCCATCTACATTGGCTACTAAAGCAATAAGCTCTGCTAAATCTACCGTGTCGCCGTCTTGGGCTTCGCCTTGATAGGCATTCACATTTTGGCCAAGCAAGTTCACTTCGCGCACACCTTGCTCTGCTAGCTGCTCTATTTCTAGCATTACAGAAGCTAGAGGCCTGCTTACCTCTTCACCACGAGTGTAGGGCACTACACAAAAGCTGCAATACTTAGAACAGCCTTCCATAATAGATACAAAGGCTTCTGCGCCATCTACTTTTGGGGCAGGTAAATTATCAAACTTTTCTATTTCAGGAAAACTAACGTCTATCACACCTTTAGCGCCGGCATCGGTAGCATCTACCATCTCTGGCAAGCGGTGCAATGTTTGGGGGCCAAAAATCATGTCTACAAAAGGCGCACGTTTAGAAATAGCATCGCCTTCTTGGCTAGCTACACAGCCGCCCACACCAATTTTAATATTAGGGTTAGCTTCTTTAAGCTTGCGCCAACGCCCAAGCTGGTGATACACCTTGTCTTGAGCTTTTTCACGAATAGAGCAAGTGTTTAGCAGCAAAATGTCTGCGTCTGCTTCACTGTGCGTGATTTCCATACCATGGCTATCTCCCAATAAGTCTGCCATACGTGAAGAATCGTATTCATTCATCTGGCAGCCGTGGGTTTTAATAAATAGCTTTTTTGTCATCTGGTACACCTACATTAATTGAGGGCGTATTATACATTTAAGCCAGCCCTTATACCTAGCTTCAAAACGCTGTTTTTATTGCTAATGGGCACTAATATGGATGATAAACACTACATAATCTATAAAAGCATATAACATGAACAAAACCACTATTAGAGAAGATAAAACTATGGCCCCAGCCAACAAACACACCGATGACACATTTGTACTAGATGCTCGGCTAGAAGCCGATTGCGAATGGGTAGCAGACATGGGGTTGTGCAAGCTTTTAATGATGAATAACAAAAGCGTGCCTTGGTTTATTTTAGTGCCACGCATAGC
>DKMQ01000087.1:0-4753 GCA_002470565.1 Oceanospirillaceae bacterium UBA7410
GGGTATTACTTACCCTTGGCCAAGTGAGTGCGGGCGAACTGGCATTATTACCTACAGATCAAAAAATTTGGCTTCGCACTGCAGTGGCGCCTAGTTACAATTTACCAGATCATGTGAGCTGGATTAAGGCCATAGGCCCCTTTGATGAATCGGGGGAGCTGGCTTTATTAAAGCAGCATCACATTCAAGCTATTGCCAGCAAAAACAGCGGTGGTAGCTCTACCCAAGCCAAATTAGCTGCTGCATGCAGCCTTAAGCTACCCGTATTTATGCTACAGCGCCCGGCATACACAGGCCCTGTAGAAGAAAACTTTGATTACCTTATAGAGCGTTTAAGCCAATGGGCTAAAGCAGCTATTAGCCTTGCCCCGATAACACCCACATTTAAAGAGCATTCACACTGATGATTCACTTGGTTTTTTTGATATGAGCTTTGTATACCAACCTAACCCTGCAGCTATTGAGCAAGATAGCTTTCGCCAAATTCGACAGTTAACCGATCTGTCTGGCTTAAGTGTGGATGCCCAACAAGTAGTGATGCGTGTAGTACACAGTGTGGGCGACCCTTTAGTGGCGCAGCACATGCGTATAAGCAAAGATGCTTGTGCCTTTGGGTGTGAGGCTTTGGCCAATCAAAATGCCATTTTATGTGATGTAGAAATGGTGAAGCAGGGCATTACCAAACGCATGATTCAAAACCCTCCTTTGTGTTATTTAAACCATGAAGACACTGCCAAAATGGCCAAGCAGCGCGGTGAAACACGCTCTATGGCAGCGCTAGAGCTTTGGGGTGAACAGCTTAAAGATAGCGTGGTAGTAATAGGTAATGCGCCCACTGCACTGTTTCGCTTATTGGAAATGATTAAGGCCGGCGCGCCTAAACCCGCGCTAGTAGTAGGCATTCCAGTGGGTTTTGTAGGTGCTGCTGAGTCTAAGCAAGCCCTTTGGGATATCCATGAAGAGCTAGGCATTCATTGCATTACCTTACTTGGGCGCCAAGGCGGCAGTGCCGCTGCCTCTTCGGTAGTGAATGCGCTATTACGCTGCAACATAGGCGAGCGCTACTGATGCCTAAAATCACAGTGATTGGCTTAGGTATTTGCCAGCCTCCATTACTCAATGCCAAAGCACTAAGTGCTTTGCATAGCTGTGACTGCATTATGGGCTCACCTAGACAGCTAGAAAGTGTGGCACCGCCAAGCACTGATAGCTCACAAAAAGTGCGCCTAGCCTTGCCCAAGCTTAAAGAGATTGCCAACCACGTTAAAGGTTTTGAACATGTGGTGATTTTGGCCTCGGGTGATCCCCTTTTATTTGGCATTGGTAAATATTTGCACAGCCAATTTAGTGCTGAAACAGATTTTCAGGTGACTTGTATTAGTGGCATTTCAAGCTTACAAGGCGTGTGTGAATTAACCGGTTTATCATTACAAGACGCACAACTTGTGAGCTTACATGGGCGGCCATTAAGCAACCTTAATCGCCATTTACAACCTCACCGTAATTTGTTGATTCTTACCGATAAGCACAGCCATCCGCAAGCCATCGCCAAAGCTTTAGTGTCTGCAAATTTGCCACACTCAAAAATACACGTGTGTGAGCGATTGGGTTATGAAGATCAAAAACACCTAGAGTTTGTAGCAAAAGATCTAGCCTCATCCACGCAGAGCTTTGCACCATTACACGTCACCCTTGTACATACACTTGGTGAAGGTAATGTAATACCTAATTTCCCGGGCATTGCTGATACTCACTTTGTGACAGATGGCGACTCTGGCAAAGGCCTGCTCACTAAACGCGAAGTAAGGCTTAATATTTTGTCCTTGTTGCAAGCATCGCCTCAAGATATAGGCTGGGACATAGGCGCAGGCTGTGGCGGGGTAGCTATTGAATGGGCGCTTTGGAACCCACAAGGCAAAGTGTATGGCATTGAAGATCATAGCCAGCGTATCGCTTGCTTAAATGCCAATATGGACGCTTTTGGAGTGAGCGCTAACTTACAGATTATCCAAGGCAGAGCGCCACAATGCCTAAGCACCTTACCCAATCCAAACAAAGTATTTATAGGTGGCAGTGGCGGCCAGCTTAGCCAAATATTACAGCTTGCTTGGCAACGGCTTAAGCCCGGTGGGCGCCTTGTGGCCAGCGCTGTAACAGAGCAAAGCAAGGCAAAGCTTCGAGAATTTTCACAGCATATTAGCCAAGCCCCTGCAGAGTATTTACAAGTGGCTATCAGCCGCCATGACACTATTGCAGGGCAAGATATACTGCGCCCAGCACTTCCCATTACCCTAATGAGCTGGCATAAAGCCCCACAAATATCACACGAGACATTACATAATGCATAATTTTGAAGCTAAAGCGGGTGTGTTTTACGGCGTAGGTGTAGGCCCAGGTGATCCATTATTAATCACCCTAAAAGCTCATCATATTATACAAAGTGCTGATGTAATTTGTTATTTGTCTAACCAATCAGGCACTTCACAAGCACGTGACATAGCCCAATATAGCATTGGCAGCCGCGGCACTGCTGCTATAGAAGTGGCCATTCCCATGCCCATGAGCACAGATAGAACAGCCGCCAATGCGGCCTATGATTTAGGCGCAAAACGCATTAGCAGCCATATAAACTTAGGCCAATCTGTGGTGTTTTTATGTGAAGGCGACCCATTGTTTTTTGGCTCATTTAGCTACCTTTTAGAGCGTTTGAGTGACTTGCACCAATGCCTTGTAGTGCCTGGCATTTCGTCTGTAAATGGCGCAGCAGCAGCTTTGCAACAGCCTCTTACGTTACTGCAAGAGTCATTTGTAGTGATGAGTGGCCGCCATAGCGATGCACAGCTAGAACAAGCCCTTATAAGCCACGACAGTGTGGTAATAATGAAAGCAGGCCGAGCTCGCCCACGCATTCTTGCTATTTTGGATAAAACCAAGCGCACTGCGGATGCTAATTATCTGGCTTACATAGGCCGTGAAAGTGAAGAAATTTTAACTGACGTATCCACACTGGCCAACGAAGCCGGGCCTTATTTTTCACTGTTTGTGATACTTAAGCAGGAGCGTGATTCGTGATTCGGATTTTTGCCTTAACCCAAGCGGGTGCGGGCTTGGGTAACCACATAAAAGAGCTTTTATTAGCCCAAGGCTCAAACGAAGAAGTTTCGTTTGAGCTAAAGCCTGTGCCTTTTGCAGAAACAGTGCAAACAGCCTTTACCAACCAAGACCGGCTTATTCTTATCTGCGCCACGGGCATTGCTGTGCGCACTTTAGCGCCTGTTTTGGTGGATAAATACACAGACCCTGCAGTGCTAGTGCTGGATGAAGAAGGTGAGTTTGTTATCCCCTTATTGTCAGGCCACGAAGGTGGCGCTAACGAATGGGGCCGCCAAGTGAGCGACCTACTCAATGCGCAGCTAGCCATAACCACCGCTCAAGCTTATTTACAACCAGTGTATACCGTGGGTATGGGCTGTGAGCGAGGCTGTAGCCAAGAACATTTGCTAGAATTTTTAAATGAATGCTTAGCCAACAAAGGCCTTACTATAAAGGATGTTGTAAGCATTAATAGCATTGATATTAAAGCCGACGAACAAGGCCTTATAGAGCTTGCCCACACTTTAGGTAAAAGCTTTCAAACCTATTCTGCACCAATATTGGCAGGCGTGAATGACCAGCTTATCAACCCTTCACAATACGTGTACGACACGGTGGGGGTTTATGGCGTAGCAGAATCTGCTGCACTTTGGGCTGCCCAACAAGCCACAGGCAACTCCGCGCAGCTGATACAAGCCAAACTAAAAACACAAAAAGCTACTTGCGCTATTGCCCGGGCATACCCGCCTGGCACTGGCTCAATTGGTGGACACGATTAACCTTAATTATTACTAAATAAGTACGAGATCAACATGAGCAAATTATTTATCGTAAGCACCGGCCCAGGTGATGCGCAATTAGTAGCACCACGCGCCCATAAGGCTATTGCTGCCAGTTCAGACCTAGTAGCATATGGCCTTTACCTAGATATTTTAGGCGATGTGTGTGATGGCAAAACCCACCATGACCTACCCCTTGGTGAAGAAATTGGCCGTGCACGCCTAGCATTAAATTTAGCAGCCAGTGGCAAAACCACTTCCCTTATCTCTAGTGGTGACATTGGTATTTATGCCATGGCTACTTTGGTGTTTGAGCTACTAGACATGCAGCTAGAGGGTAAAGAAAATCATCCGCAATGGCTGGATGTAGAGCTGGAAGTGATTCCTGGCATTTCTGCCATGCAAGCCGGCGCTAGTCGCGTAGGCGCGATGCTAGGGCATGATTTTTGCACTATTTCTTTGTCAGATTTACTCACACCTTGGGAAACTATTCTAAAGCGTATAGAAAAAGCCGGCGAAGGTGACTTTGTGGTGTCTTTTTATAACCCTGTATCAAAAAAGCGTGACTGGCAGCTTAACAAAGCCCGTGACATTTTATTACAGCACCGCCCTGCATCTACTCCAGTGTTAATAGGCCGCCAGCTGACTCGCCCAGACGAGCACGTGCGTATTATCCGTTTGGATGAGCTAGATGCCAAAGACGTAGACATGTTTACCATGGTTTCTGTGGGCAACAGCGAGTCTCGCCATATTATCAATGGCACCAAAGAATGGGTTTATACCCCTCGTGGCTACAAGAAAAAGCTGTAACAAGAACATTAAAAAACTTAGGACAACAACATGACGGTATATTTTATTGGCGCAGGCCCAGGTGACCCAGA
>DKMQ01000087.1:4817-5782 GCA_002470565.1 Oceanospirillaceae bacterium UBA7410
GCCGGATCATTAGTGCCCACTGAAAACATGGAAACCGCAAGAGCACGCGGTGCAGTAGTGATAGACTCTGCCGCCCTAGCCCTAGATGATCAAGTAGAGCTTATGGCGCAAACTCATGCCAAAGGCGAAGACGTGGCGCGTGTGCACTCAGGCGACCCGTCATTATATGGCGCCATTGGCGAGCAAATTAGGCGTTTAGAAGCGCTGGGTATTGATTACGAGATCATTCCAGGTGTTACCGCTTACGCTGCCTCTGCCGCATGGCTAGGCAAAGAGCTGACCTTGTCTGGCATCTCACAAACGCTAATCCTTACTCGCTACGAAGGCAAAACCCCCTTCCCAGAGCGCGAACGCTTGCCCGCTTTAGCCGCTACAGGTGCTACCTTGGCTATTCACTTGGGTATTACACGTATTCACAAAATTGTGGAAGACTTATTGCCACACTATGGCGAAGACTGCCCAGTAGCTGTGTGTTATCGCACCAGCTGGCCAGACCAAGACAAGGTGACAGGCACCTTGGGTGATATAGTGGCCAAAGTGCGTGCCAAGAAATTCACCCGCACCGCACTCATACTAGTAGGCCATGTGTTAGATGCAGAAAACTTTGACGACTCATACCTTTATGATGAAAACAAAGCACACATCTATCGCAAGAAAGATCATAATAAAAAGGTGGGGTAGGTAGTATCACACTGCTACTAGAGTAATGTTTACTCTAAGAGAAAGGCCTGCACATTGAACATGTGTGGGCTTTTTTTTGGAAAATCAGCCTTCTTTATCGTCAAGAAACTCTTCAAAGCCCAAATCAACATTATTACTGTAGTCTTGCTCAATAATCGCCTTGGCTTGTGTTGCATGCTCTATAGGCACAAACAATCTCACACCGCCCAATGCATTTGAATAGAACCAATCCATATTAATGGTGTATTCATCCGCTATTAAAGCCGGAATGTTAGCTGCTTCTA
>DKMQ01000016.1:0-816 GCA_002470565.1 Oceanospirillaceae bacterium UBA7410
ACGCTTCTAGTTGCGCCCATCGATTGCGCTAACTTTAAACGGTGGGGATTAATATCAGTCACTACCACTTGGCGCGCACCCACATGGCGGGCAATTGCAGCAGCCATTAGGCCAATGGGGCCAGCACCAGTAATGAGCACATCTTCACCTACAAGATCAAAACTAAGCGCCGTATGCACTGCATTGCCTAGCGGGTCAAAGATGGATGCATGTTGGTCGTCAATGTTATCAGGCACTACAAAAACATTGTCCACAGGTAAGCTTAGGTACTTAGCAAAAGCACCTGCTCGATTTACCCCAACTCCCACTGTTAGGATGCATAAGTGACGACGACCAGCACGGCAATTTCTACAATGACCACAGGTAATATGGCCTTCTCCTGAAACTCTTTGGCCAATATGATGTGCCTTGACTTGGTTACCCATAGCCACAATATGCCCTACAAATTCATGACCTACTACCATGCCCAGTGGAATAGTGTCTTGCGCCCAGTCGTCCCAGTTGTAAATGTGCATATCAGTGCCACAAATTGCTGTGTGGCTTATTTTAATCATCACATCGTGATCTCCCATACTAGGTATGGGCATATCCATTAACCATAAACCAGGTCGGTCATACTGTTTTACTAAAGCAGGCATAGCACCACTTTTTTCTAGCTTATTGGTGGTCATTGAATGACTCCTAAATCGCGGCCTACTTGAGCAAACGTTTGTATGGCTTGATCGATTTGTGAGCGACTCAAAGCAGCTGACATTTGAGTGCGGATGCGCGCTTGGCCTTGTGGTACCACTGGAAAACTAAAACTCACTACATATA
>DKMQ01000016.1:934-7173 GCA_002470565.1 Oceanospirillaceae bacterium UBA7410
TCTAGAGCTTTTAGAGTAGCTGCGCAAATGGCAGGGGCTAACGAATTAGAAAAAAGATAAGGTCTTGATCGCTGTTTTAACCAAGCCACCACGGCTTTACTAGCCACTACGTAACCACCAGAAGCACCGCCCAAAGCCTTACCAAAAGTGCCAGTCATAATGCTCACTCGCCCCATAACCTCACAATGTTCATGGGTGCCTCTACCACGCCCACCCACGATTCCTACCGCATGAGAATCATCAACCATCACCAAGGCATCATAGCGTTGGGCTAAATCACATATGGCTGCTAAATTAGCCAAGCTACCGTCCATGGAAAACACTCCATCTGTCACCACCAAACGCGTGCGTGCGCCGGCGCAGGCCTGTAGCTGCTGCTCTAAAGATTGCATATCGTTATTGGTATAGCGCAAACGTTGCGCCTTGCACAATCTCACCCCGTCAATAATGCTAGCGTGGTTGAGGCTGTCACTGATGATGGCATCCTGTGCATCCAAAAGAGTCTCAAATAAGCCTGTATTAGCATCGAAACAAGAAGAATAAAGAATGGCATCTTCAAAGCCTAAAAACTCTGCTATGCGCTGCTCTAATTGTTGATGTAGGGTTTGTGTGCCACAAATAAAACGCACCGAGGCCATACCAAACCCATGACAATCTAAAGCTAGCTTGGCAGACTCAACTAAGTCTGGGTGATTGGCTAAGCCTAAATAATTATTAGCACACAAGTTAATTGCACTGCGCCCTTTTTCGTCAGTGATGCAGGCTTGTTGGGGTGAGGTGAGTGCAAGCTCATGTTTGAACAAGCCCTGTTCATGCAATGCCTCAAGCTGCTTTTGCAAACGAGCATTTAAAGTTAATACAGAATTAGTCATAGGTTTCATCTTAAATAAATGGGTTTAGTAATTGTGAGCTTTATCGTTACTAAGTTGGCGGTACGCAATAATGCAATGAAATATTGCCTCACTTTGTCCTGGGTTGAAGTAACTGTGGCTTTGGTCTGCACAAAAACGCAAACAATCTAGTGGCTGAAGCACATAGCTGTCACCGTCAACGTTTACTTCTAGTTCACCCTGAATCAAACACACCAACTCTATTACGCCTTCTGCATGGGCTTCTGATTGATAGTGGTTTCCTGCTTCTACACGAGCTATTTGCACATCAAAAGTGCATTGTTCTTGCATATCAAGCATAGCGTGAGCCAAAAAGTTTCCGTCAGGGCTGCTAATATCTGCTTGCTGGGTAAACCGGCTCACTTGGGGTGGGGTATCATGACTAAGTAGACTAGAAAAAGGCACACCTAAACCATTGGCGATTTTCCAAATGACCGACAAGGTAGGGTTACCCTCACCCCGTTCAATGTTGCCTAGTGTGAGCTTATTAACTCCTACTTTTGCAGCAAGCGCTTCCAAGGATTTGCCTTGTTGTTGACGCACCTTACGTAACCTCAGGCCCATGCGTTGGCCCGCCAACTTAAACCCTGTCTGCGTATTAGGCGTTAACATACAGATTACCTTTTATAGATCATTAAAAACGATCACTCATTGTATATTATAATTATACAAATGCATATTATAATAAATAATGAATAATACAAGATCCATAAAAAAGGCCAGCATAAGCTGACCTTTTTGACACAAACAAAATACTCTAAATACTATACAACGCGCTCAATACGCGAGGCACAAAACTTGAACTCAGGGATTTTACCCACTGGGTCTAGTGCTGCGTTGGTGAGCATATTGGCAGAAGCTTCTACGTAGCAGAAGGGAATGAATATAACCCCTGATGGTACGTCGACGTCTTCACGGGCCATGATATCGATGCTACCACGACGAGTAGACACACGGATCATGTCACCTGCTTTGGCGCCAATTTTAGCCAGCTCTTCACGGCTAAGTGTAGCCACTGCTTCTGGCTCTAGTGCATCAAGCACTTTTGAACGGCGAGTCATGGAGCCTGTGTGCCAATGTTCTAGCTGGCGGCCTGTGGTGAGAATAACGGGGTATTCATCATCTGGACGCTCATCTGGCTCTACAATATCTGCAGCTACAAATTTGCCTCGACCACCTTCTATAGGGAAGCTGTCTATAAATACAATATCATTACCTGGGTGATCTTGCGCTGGGCAAGGATAAGTAACCGAGTGCTCCTTTTCTAGGCGCTCCCATGAGAGGTTATTTAAGCTTGGCATGGCTAGCTTCATTTCGGCAAACACATCCTTTGGATGGGTGTAGGTCCAATTGAGGCCCATGCGGTTGGCTAGCTCTTGGATAATCCACCAGTCTTGACGTGCATCGCCAGGTGGCTTCACTGCTTGCCTACCCATTTGCACGGTGCGGTTGGTGTTTGAAGCTGTGCCGTCTTTCTCTGGCCATGCAGAGGCAGGCAGAACAACATCGGCATACATGGCCGTTTCTGTGACGTATAGGTCTTGCACCACCAAATGCTCAAGCTTAGCTAAAGCGCCACGAGCGTGGTGTAGATCTGGGTCTGACATGGCTGGGTTTTCACCTTCCACGTACATTCCCGTTACCGTGCCTTCGTGAATGGCGTTCATGGTTTCTACTACCGTAAGGCCTGGCTCATCAGAAAGCTGAGTGCCCCATAGGTCTTCAAACATGGCTTTAACGTTACCAACATTCACACTCTTGTAATCTGGATACATCATGGGGATAAGCCCTGCATCAGATGCACCTTGCACGTTATTTTGTCCACGTAGTGGGTGCAAGCCTGAACCTTCACGGCCAATTTGGCCTGTCATTAAAGCCACAGAGATCATAGCGCGACAGTTATCTGTGCCGTGGACGTGTTGTGACACACCCATGCCCCAAAATATCATGGCGTTATTAGCTGTGGCATATAAACGAGCCACTTCACGAATAAGGTTTGCATCCACACCACAAATAAGCGACATGGCTTCAGGGGTGTAACGTTTTACATGCTCTTTAACTATGTCAAAGCCTGTGGTCATTTTATCAATATAGGTTTGGTTGTAGAGCTCTTCTGTAACAATCACGTTCATGATGGCATTCCAGAAGCTTACATCGCTACCTGGCTTAAACTGAATCATGTGGCTGGCGTATTTTTTCATGGCTAGGCCACGAGGGTCTAGCACTACAATTTTGGTGCCATTTTTTGCCGCTTGCTTAAAGAAAGTAGCTGCTACGGGGTGGTTGTTGGTGGGGTTGGCACCGGTAATCACTACAACGTCTGCGTGCTTGGCTTGCATAAACGAAGCCGATACTGCACCTGACCCCAAACCTTCCAGCAACGCCATTACAGAGGAGGCATGGCATAAGCGGGTGCAATGGTCTACGTTGTTACTACCAAAGCCTGTGCGTACTAGCTTTTGAAATAAATAAGCTTCTTCGTTTGAACCTTTGGCACTACCAAAACCTGCAAGGGCTTTTTTGCCTTGATTATCTCTGATTTTAGTAAGGCCATTGGCCGCAAAATCTAGCGCCTCTTCCCAGCTTGCTTCACGAAAGTGAGTGAGCGGTTTTGCAGGGTCAAAGTCGTTATGAATGCCTTTTTGTGCGCCTTCAAGGCGAATCAATGGCTTGGTGATACGATCACCATGATGGATATAGTCTGAGCCAAAGCGACCCTTTACACACAAACGGCTTTGGTTGGCTGGGCCATCGCGGCCTTCCACATAAACAATGCGCTCGTCTTTCACATGGTAAGTGAGCTGGCAACCTACACCACAATACTGACACACACTGTCTACTTTGCGGTCAAAGTCTGCACTGTCACCGATGCCTTCTTCACTAGTTACCGAAGATGGCATTAAGGCACCCGTGGGGCATGCTTGCACACACTCGCCACAGTTTACACAGGTAGAGTCACCCATAGGGTCGTCAAAATCGAATACTACTTTAGAGTCTGAGCCCCGATTAGCCATGCCAATCACGTCATTTACTTGCACTTCACGGCAAGCCATTACGCATAAATTGCAGTTGATACATGACTGCAAATTAACCCGCATAGCCTGACTGCTGTTGTCTGCACAAGGCTTAATAGTGGTTTCAAAGCGTGCTTGTGTAGCATCTACCGCCAATAAATCGGCCATAGCCCAAAAATGTGAGCTTTTATCTGGAGATTCTTCACGTGCTGGCTGGTCGGTAGCTAAAAGCTCCAACACCATTTTACGTGACACTTGGGCACGATCAGATGTGGCACTAGTCACTACCATGCCTTCACTAGGTGAGCGCAAGCAAGAAGCCGCTAATACACGCTCGCCTTCTATTTCTACCATACACACGCGGCAGTTGCCGTCTGCGCGGTAGCCTGGCTCTGGCTTGTAGCAAAGATGAGGAATGGTTTCACCCATACGCTTGGCCACTTGCCAAATGCTCTCGCCTGCTTTGGCAGTTACTTTTTCACCGTCTAGGGTGAAATTGATAATATCTTGGCTCATGATAAGTCTCCCACACTGGCAGACAGATCGGTGGCGATCAAATCAGCGTCAAAGTATTTAAATACGGTAGTGATAGGGTTTGAGGCGGCTTGGCCTAAACCACATATAGAAGCGTCGCACATGGCTTGGCTTAGCTGGGCCATTAGAGCTTGGTCCCAATCTGGGCGCTGCAACAGCTTCACCATTTTTTCAGTGCCCACTCGACACGGGGTGCACTGGCCACAACTTTCGTCTTCAAAAAACTTAAGCAAGTTCACCACTACATCACGCATGTTGTCTTGGTCTGACAATACCACTACAGCCGCCGAACCAATAAAACAGCCATAAGGCTGAAGCGTGCCAAAATCTAAAGGAATATCGGCCATGCCTGCGGGCAATATGCCACCTGACGCACCCCCTGGAAGGTAGCCTTTAAACTCATGACCATCGGCTATGCCGCCGCAGTATTCGTCCATAAGCTCTTGCATGGTGATACCTGCGGGTGCCAACTTAACCCCAGGGTTATTCACGCGGCCAGATACTGAAAAACTACGCAAACCTTGTGAGCCATTGCGGCCTTGGCTAGAGAACCAATCCGCGCCTTTGTCCATTAAGGTGCGTATCCAAAATACGGTTTCAATGTTGTTCACTAATGTAGGGCGGTTAAACAAACCTACCTGCGCTACAAAAGGCGGACGATGGCGAGGCAAGCCAGGCTTGCCTTCTAAAGATTCAATCATGGCTGATTCTTCACCACAAATATAAGCGCCTGCGCCACGGCGTAGGTGTATAAAGCCTTGTGGTGCTAGGCCTGCTGCTTCTACTTTGGCAATTTCTTCAAGTAAAATTTCACGGGCTGCTGGGTATTCGTCACGCAAATAAATATAGGCAGCATCTGCTTCTACAGCCCAAGCGCTGATTAAAGCGCCCTCAATAAAGCGATGTGGGTCTGTTTCTAAATACAAGCGATCTTTAAAGGTGCCAGGCTCGCCTTCGTCGCCATTAATGGCTAGGTAGCGAGGCTTGGGCTCTTGGCGTACAAACTTCCACTTCATGTGGGTGGGGAAACCTGCCCCGCCTAGGCCTTTAAGGTTGGCATCTGCCAACACTTTTTGAATGTCTTCCCAAGAGTAATCTCCGGCTAAACATTTTTTCAATAAGGTGTAACCGTCATCAGCTACATAGGCCTCAAAAGCCATGTAATCTGGAATATGTGGATGGAAGTGCTCTGCTTCTATAGCTGCCACTACTTTTGCTACATCGGCGTTGTCTACATGATAGTGGCCTACTTCGGCTACTGGTGCAGTGTCACAACGGCCCATGCATGGCGCGTTAAGAATGCGCACTTGGCTTGGGTCTGTGCCTGCTTCTAATGCAGCTTTAAACTGCTGCGCGCCTGCAAGCTGACAGCTTAAGCTGTCGCACACACGCACGGTGACTGCTGCTGGTGGCGCTTGGTCTTCTTTAATAATGTCAAAGTGTGCGTAAAAAGAGGCACATTCATACACTTCTGCCATGGGGATATTCATTTCATGGGCTAACGCGGCAAGGTGTGCTGCTGGAAGGTAGCCAACATCGTCTTGAATTAAGTGCAAGTATTCAACCAGCATGTCACGTTTAATAGGCTGGTCGCCCATAAGCTCACGCAAGTGGCCTAGGGTGTCTAAATTAACCTGGCGTCCACGCAAGTGAATACGGGATTTATTGCGGCCGGCGCCTGGGTGCAAACGCACCACATTGTCTTTGGTAGAATCAGCAGACATTTTGTTCTCTGTTTAACTTAAGTTCAAGGTGTAGTGTAACGGTGCTTTTTATAAAACACTTTAGGGTGACATGCCAA
>DKMQ01000016.1:7273-12431 GCA_002470565.1 Oceanospirillaceae bacterium UBA7410
AGCGCCTGTACCAAATTTCATTATCGCCATAGCGCACCTGCTTTTAACCACCCAAGCTGTCTATTGTTACACTAGTAGCATAAGCACAAGGATGAGCGCATATAGCTGAATCTATTATGAGCAAAATACGGTATCCTATGGCCTCGAATATTTAATGAGTTATGCCGCCGTGTCTTTTGTCGACTTAATGCTGGATGAAGAGCTACTTCTTGCCCTTTCAGAACATGAATTTACCCAGCCTACTGCTATTCAACAACAAGCTATTCCACCTTTGTTGGAAGGCTCTAATGTATTAGCTTCGGCCCCCACTGGCACAGGTAAAACCCTGGCTTTTGTGTTGCCCGCATTACAACATATTTTAGACACGCCAAGACAAGAAGCCGGCACGCCAAAGGTGCTTATACTTAGCCCAACCCGCGAACTGGCTCGCCAAACCTATGACCAAATAGAGCAACTGGTAGCCAATAACCATTTAAAGTGCTGCCTTATTGTGGGCGGCGTGCCTTTTGGCATGCAAAAAGCCATGGTGGCCCAAACCATCGATGTGCTGGTAGCTACCCCTGGGCGTTTGCTAGAAATTGAAGAACACATGGCGCTGGATTTATCTCTAGTGACTGTGTTTGTAATAGACGAAGCGGATCGCATGTTGGATTTGGGCTTTATTCAGGCCATTCATCAAATTTCGGATATGTTGCCTTTAGAACGCCAAACTTCTATGTTTTCTGCCACGCTAGAAGGCGACAAGGTGCAAGCCTTTGCCCACGACCTGCTTTCTGATAATGCCGTGCAAGTGGCCGTGGAAGCACCGCGCCATGTGGCTAAAAAGATAAGCCAAGCGGTTTACCAAGCAGACAACGAACTACACAAAGAGCATTTACTTAAAGCCCTGCTGCGCCTACCAGAAGTAAAGCAAGCCATCGTGTTTGTAAACAGTAAAAAGCAAGTAGACACATGGCTTAAAGTGGTGCGCACCCTTGGCATTCAGTGCACAGGGCTGCACGGCGACTTGCGCCAAAGTGACCGTAACCAACAGATTAAAGACATGCGCCGTGGCCGCACTAAAGTGCTGATTGCTACCGACGTGATGGCACGTGGTGTGGACCTACCCGGCCTAAGCCATGTAATAAACGTGCACATGCCAGAAAAGGCAGACAGCTATGTTCACCGTGCAGGCCGCACAGGCCGTGACGGCGAAGCAGGCAGCGTGTGGTCTATAGTAGATGCGATGGACTGGCCAAACCTAGGCCGCATAGAGCGCTATATTGGCAACCCTATTGAGCGCAAGATATTCCCAGGTTTTTCACCTAAAAAAGAAGAGCCTGCGGTATTGAAAAAGGTGAAACTTAAAAAGCCAAAGGTGTCTAAATCTGACAAGGCTAAGGCTGAGAAAGCAAAGGCTAAAAAGCTGAAGAAAAAGGGCTAGTGTGCTCATCACAAGCCTTTTTAAAAAGGTTTGTGATGATTTTAATCAGAAGATTCATACCTTGAGTTTTTTGGTGCGCTGATGCCTGCAGTGAACCAATCCACCTTTTCGCTACAAAATATTTGAGCTTGAGGCGCTAATGATGGCTCTTCATCCAAACTACCTGCTGGCACTATTAAAGATTCACTACTTAGTGATTTATAAGGCAAACCAGAGCCACATTGGCTGCAAAACACTTTTGTAAACTCCCCTTCTTTATGGTCAAAACGAACTGTTTTATCCAAGCCACTTAGCCATTTAATATGTTCTGTTGTGGTGAATAAGTTAGATGCATGGGATGAGCCAGATACCTTGCGGCACTGTATGCAATGACAAAAGTAAAACTTATCAAAGCTATCGTTTACGACAAACTTTACAGCGCCACATAGGCAACCACCTGAAATTTTACGGCTCATGTTGATTCCTTTTGCAGGGTTAAAATGAGAGATGAAGGCCTGTTAAGAGTTTACAAGGCCTTTTATAACATCTATTTGCTTCTGTTGGTCTCCTCATACATTACATTGTAACTAATTGGCGTGCCTATTAACGTGGGTGTGCATCAAGTTAAGCCTTCACAACTATTACATTTCAGATCACCCACCCATTGCAGTGACCGTTCATACTCTACAATTTTCATAAAATTAACACCTAACCTTATAGTGCAACATAGCGCCCACAGCAAGCGCGCTTTTTGCACGTCGATTTGCCTGTGTTTGTTATATTTTTTTTCTTATGGACGTAAGGATTAAATATAAATCCAATAATTGAAAAGATACCCGTTAAATACGCCAAGAGTTTAATAAGCCCTTGAAAAGCAGCTAAGGCCTCTAGCGATTTAGTACTGAGGTCATTTTTATATATAGCTAGCTTACAATCTTGATAGGATTTCATTTCAAAGTTGCATTTAAGATCATTAAAGCTAATTTCTTTTTTTAGCTCGTATTCAATAGCGTATTTTAGCTTATGAGAGTCTGCCTCTAAAGGTAGAGCAATACTTGTTACCTTCATAAGCGATAAAAAATATAATGTAGCCATCACAACAAATACTTTAAACAAAAAGGTGTAGCCAGATTTACTAGAAAATTCATTTATTGCATATTCAAAAAAATTCATTGTTTACTACTTCAAACATAACGCCTGCCACACGGGCTTGAAAAAGCGAAGCTTTTGCGAGTCCGAACAGCGAAGCTGTGGTTGTGCTATCACTTCTTATACGTCATTGTTTTCGGCTGGCTCTTTTTCTGCAGGTTTACTTTCTTTCTTGCTTTTTTTAGTTGGTTCGTGAGAGCCAACGCCTGATAAAAGATAGCCTGTTAATGCCCCAGTTAATATTGCTTTAGTTTCTCTATGCCTGCTCCTCCAACTAGAGACTCATATAATGCAGATAAAGAGGCGTCATCAGGAAATAGTTCTAAATAACGGTTCATGGTATTCAAGGCTTGCGCCCTATCCTCCATTGCTAAATAGGCCAAGCCCAAAGGCCTCAGGGCCTTGGTATTTCCTAATTCTATAGCCTTATCTAAAACCTCTATGGCCATTACAGGCCGAGCAGAATCCAACAGATAAATGCCGTAATAGTAGTAACCACTGCCACTCGCTGGCATCAACTTTAATAAGCTCTGATAATACATATTGGCACTTTCATAGCTAGCTGAAACATCAAGATTAAACCCCATATGATGCAACATAGCGGCACGCCAAAGAAGCTTAGAGCTTCCCTCTAGTCCTTCAACATCATCAAATATCATTGCCAATTGGCGAACATGTGTAATAGCTCGATGTTTATCAGACTCACTATCAAAGCGGGGTGGGTAAGTGAGGGCATGACGACTAAGGTCGTTAAGCATCCGATCAATATAATTAAAATTCAGCGCTAGTGAGCTTTCACCATCACTAGAAATCTCTTCTAGAGCATCCCTAATGTCCCAAGCACCATAAGGTGAGGCCCCTGCCCATGATGGGTAGGACATCAATACACTACTGACTATGCCGAAAACGATACTTTTAAAGTTCCCTCTTAGAAATTCTTCCATCTAAATTCTCTTAATTTATTATTTAGCCATAACAGCCCATTTATAAAGCCTACCGGCTCTCATAATAATTATTGGAGAGCCGCTCCTTTAATTATCATTCTCATCTTAAAAACTCATAACCATATGAAATAATTAAAGTTAAAGGGCCACCAAGGTTATTAATCTCAAAAAAATATCGGTTTGCGCTCCTTAATAACAAAATCAAGCTTTACCGCATGAATCACCAAACCCATAAGCTTATAGAGACTTATTAGCCTTTATATACGTTCTATCTTATATTATATAAATTTTAGTGAAAATTAAGTAAATTACGCAGTAATTTAAATTAAGCAACGTAAACCTACAAGCATAAATGCTAAATAAGGTTTAAGTTGCTATTCTTTATGGCTATATTACTAGCTTAGGACTACTAATGACGACTTATTCACTAGTAGGAAAATGAATAATGCGAGACTGTGAAGCAGATTCTTGCGCAGCCATGCCCATTTGCACAGCGATTAAACCATCGTTTAGGCTTACTTCTGGCTGCAGGTTACCCAGCACCACTTGCTGAAATTTTTGATGCTGGTAATAGGTAGAGCCATTGTGGTCTCCAGCTTGCAGCAGTGTGGCATCCACAGGTATCTCTAGAGTTTGTGGGCCTTTGGGTGCTCTTGGGCTCACTACCACCTTGGGGGTTGGCGCTTGCCCTAAATGCTCTGGCCAAAAGCGGTTTGGGCCTGGCACAAAGCACTCTACCTTGCACTCCACGCCCACAGCCGAAATTTCTTCTTGATAGGTAGCCCCTTCGGCAAACATACAAAGCTCTAGCATGGCCCGTGAGCCCGAAGCAAAGTCTACTATTACATAGCCGTTGTCCCAAATATCTGGAGTGCGGCCATTATATTGTTCATCTAGGTGATTATTAGTTTGCCCTGCAGAGGCCATAATACGTATGGGTTCAGATTTTAGTATCAGGCGCATTAGGTCAAAAAAGTGACAACATTTTTCCACAAATGTGCCGCCAGAGTTTTCGTTAAATCTGTTCCAGTCATTCACTTTTGCTAAAAATGGGAAGCGATGTTCTTTTATAGTCAGCAGCTTCACCCCACCCACTAGTGCATTAGCTTCACTAATTAGCTTAGCCACAGGGGGCATATAGCGATATTCCATGGCCACCCAAATAGGCTTGGGGTAGTTTTGTATAAGCTCTTTTATAAGCTTGGCGTCATCTGGGTGGGTAATTAATGGTTTTTCTACCAATATAGGCAGTGGGTTAAGGCAGGCGATTAGTTTTAGCTGTTGGGCATGCAAAAAGTTGGGGCTTACAATCACTAAACAATCTAGGTCTTTACGCCCTAGTAGGGCTTTTATAGAGGTTTCAAATTGTGCTTCTGGGGCCAGTTGTTTGGCGGCAGCTCTCATGCTGTGATCAGGTTCAAAAATGGCAGCAATGCGAGTGTTTTCAAGTAATTTAATATTCTTGATATGCTCTTGTCCCATCATGCCGCAGCCAATCATGGCGTAGTTTAAAACTGTCACAAAATACCTCTATTGGTAAGCTCTCAAATTATTTTATGCGCGCAACATAACGCGCTACTTTAGGGTTAAACCAAGTGAATGAATATTCAGCCAGCACGTTTTTTTGGCTATAGCTTTTGCGCTGAATAAATCCCCATATTTT
>DKMQ01000016.1:12484-25118 GCA_002470565.1 Oceanospirillaceae bacterium UBA7410
GGAATTTTATTCACACTCACTTGGTCTTCTACACTAGTAATCCAAAATTTTAGATTTTCTCGATAATATAAATATAACGAGTCTGACAAATCTTCTAGGCTCAAGCTTCTGCCTTGTGGCGCATCAATCCATATTTCTTCTATCGCACTATCAATAGCATTTAGGCGCCTTAATCTTCTTATTCTAAAGCCATAGGCAGAGCAGCCTAGCTGATCACCAAATTGCGCACTATCCGATGGGAAATGGTCAGCTTTACTAAGCCTTTCAACAGATAACACTTGCGCTGTAGGCAGCCCGCCGCCTTTTACTAGCTCTAAGCGAAAGAAACTATATATGGTGTCCACGTTTTGGGATTGCTCAGGTTTGCGCACATAGTTGCCAGAGCCTTGCACGCGCTCTAACAAGCCTTTTTGCGTGAGCTCAAACAATGCCTTGCGCAAGGTACCCACAGCTACCCCAAGCTCATCAGCCATCACCCGTTCAGGTGCCAAACGTGATCCGTCGGCTAATACACCAGCCTGAATTTCACGGGCTAGCATTTCACTTATTTCAACATGTAATGGCAGGCGGTTTTTTGATAATTCGTTGGTCATATTTCGCTTACTATATTAGAAAAAATGAATGATTAATGTGGTGTTGATATATTGATACACAATTGTTACAGTAATTGATATCACCTCATTAATCAATGGAAGAGAGCTAACTTGTCTATCGTCCCAATAAGATCACAACACACCAATGCCGCAGAGATCGCATGGTTTGCGCCTTTGTGTTCGGATGACTATCAGCACCTTGGAGTGCCAGAAGGAGACTTGCGCTCTTCATGGGAAAACACGTCAAAAATTATCCAAACAGCAGACAAGCTTGGCTATAGAAACATTTTATGTCCGTCTTCTTATCAAGTAGGGCAAGACACTCTAACATTTGCGGCAGGCAATGCCGCTTTAACGCAAAATATTAACATGTTGGCCGCCGTAAGGTGCGGTGAAATGCACCCTATTATGCTAGCGCGCACCATTGCCACCCTTGATCACATGATGAAAGGCCGATTAACAGTTAATATTATTTCGTCAGATTTTCCGGGCCAAAAAGAAGAAAGCGCTTATCGTTATCAACGCTCGCGTGAGGTTGTTGAGATTTTAAAGCAAGCCTGGACTCAGGATGAAATCAACATTAAAGGGCAAATTTACAACTTTGAAAATGTGCCCACTGGCCCTGCAAAACCTTACCAGCAAAATGGCGGCCCATTGTTGTATTTTGGGGGTTACTCACCGTCTGCATTAGATTTATGTGGCGAGCATTGTGATGTGTATCTGATGTGGCCAGAAAAACAAGACGTGCTGGTGCAGCGCATGAAAGCAGTCCATGAGCGTGCGCAAAAATATGGCAGGGTATTAGATTATGGCCTTCGTGTGCATATGATCGTGCGAGACACCGAAGCTGAAGCCAAAGAATATGCGGCCCACTTAGTGTCCAAGCTAGATGACGAGCAAGGCAAAGTTATACGTGAAAGAGCCTTAGATGCGACTTCTTTAGGGGTGTCACACCAATCCAAAAACCGTGAGCTAGCCGATTTAGAAGGCTATATAGAGCCACATTTATGGACCGGCGTTGGACGCGCGCGTTCAGGCTGCGGTGCTGCATTGGTAGGCTCTACAGATCAGATTTTAACTCAGATTGAAAAGTACAAAAAAATGGGTATTCGAGCCTTTATATTTTCTGGTTATCCACACCTTGACGAGTGTGAAATATTTGGTACTAAAGTGCTTCCACACCTTGAAACATGTTCATTACCTCAAATACAGGGTCGGGTTCCGGCCTCTACACCACACACACCACTAGGAATAGGAGAAAGACGTTAATGCAACGCATAGCACTCTCAAAAGATTTAGAGTTAAGCCAAATTATATACGGTATGTGGCGTTTGGGGGATGATAGCGACACCTCCCCTGCTGCCGTGCAAGCCAAAATAGAAGCCTGCTTAGAACAAGGTATTACATCTATAGACCAAGCAGACATTTACGGCGGCTATGCTGCTGAAGCAATACTTGGTAAGTGTTTTGCTGCTGCTTCACATTTGCGAGATAAGGTAGAGATCATCACCAAGTGCGACATTGTAGCACCAGTGGGCAGATATGAGAGCGCTCGGGTGAAGTATTATGACACTTCATCTGCGCATATTAATTACTCAGTAGAGTGCTCCTTAACACAAATGAAAATAGAGCATATTGACTGTTTATTAGTGCACCGCCCAGACCCTTTAATGGACCATGAAGACACTGGACGCGCATTAGATGATCTAGTGAAGTCTGGCAAAGTAGGATCTGTAGGTGTTTCAAACTTCAAACCCCATGATTGGAGCTTGCTGCAATCAGCCATGAGTAACAAATTGGTCACCAACCAAATTGAGCTTAGTGTGGTGGAAACTAGCGCTTTAACCAATGGTGACATTGCCTTTTTGCAAGAAAATAAAATTAGCCCTATGGCTTGGTCTCCTCTTGGTGGTGGCTCATTGTTTAGTGCTGACGACGACAAAAGCAAGGCTATTCTTAGCTGCCTCACTCACATTGCCAATGAGCAAAACACCACTGCCGACGCAGTAGCTATTGCGTGGCTATTAAAGCATCCATGCAACGTTTTACCTGTAATGGGCACCAACAACCTAAGTCGTATTAAATCATTATCTAGTGCATTTAAAGTGAACCTTGATCGTCAAGCATGGTTTGAGATTTACACCGCCTCCCTTGGCCAAGAAGTAGCTTAATATGATGCACGAAACAATGGTTAAAACCAGTATTGATAATCAAAAAGAGTTTAGAAATGCTTTAGGACAATTTGGCACTGGGGTTACTGTTATTACAGCCCATGACAACCAAAGCCCTGTAGGTATTACTGTGAATTCATTTGCATCTGTTTCATTGGACCCTGCTTTAATTTTATGGTCTGTAGCCAACAAATCTGGCAACAAAGATTTGTTTTGTACTACAGCCCTTTTTGCAGTGCATGTGTTGGCAGAAGACCAAGCTGATCTAGCATTAAAGTTTGCCAAAGACTCCAGCGCATTTGAAGAAGGTGAATGGCATTTCGACAGTAATCATTTACCCATTTTACACAAGGCCATAGCAAGGTTTGAATGCAGTATACAAACCATATTTGATGGCGGTGACCACACTATAATTATTGGTAAAGTAGAGCAGTTCACACATAACCAGGGCAAGCCTTTGATGTTTGCTGGAGGCCAGTTTGGTAAATTTGTACAATAGCTTACCTACAAGCTACATACTTTTAAGCACACCATAGCGTGACAAGCTTAGTGAAAAGTATCAGTGCAGTGCTAGCGGTTTTAGACGCGATTAATACTCGTGCGCTAAAGCTTGGGCGCACTGTTGGGTATGTTGCCCTTGGACTGATGGTGCTGGTGATTTTGGCGCAAATATTTTTTAGGTATGTACTTAACAATGCCCTGCCATGGCCAGAAGAAGCCGCTAGAGGTTTGATGATTTGGATGATGGCGCTGGTTGCACCTTCTGCCTATCGCTACACTGGCTTTGTTTCTATTGATATGCTGCATGATTTCATACCTGCCCGCCTTAAAAATTATTTAATACTGGCGATTTTATTATTGTGTACTTTTGTGTCTATCATCATGCTTCAGCATGCATGGTCTCATTTTTCTGCGCCGTTATTATTTGATTCATCCGGTTTAAACAGGTTGCTACAAGACACAGGTATAAACCAGTTTTTAGGCACCAAAATACAGTTTAGAACAGCTTATATTTATTTAGCCATGAGTGTGTTGCTCACGCTTATTTTAATGGTGTCTTTAGAGTTGATCCTGCGTCAATTTGCCAGAATTATATGGGGCAATGAGCACTTCCCTCTTCCTAAAATCCCTTCTGAAATGGGGGCAAACTCCTGATGCTAGCTTGGTTTTTGCCCTTGTTTCTTATATTTTTGATGATTGGCGTACCCGTCTATTTTGCTATGCTTGCAGCGCCAGGCTTCATGCTCTATTTCAACGGCCAAGAGCGCGATATTGCACTTATGTATCGCAATATTTTCAACGGCATCGACAACGGTGTATTACTGGCTATTCCTTTTTTCATGCTCGCTGGTGAGTTAATGAACAAAGCAGGCATAACCGAGCGTTTGGTTGCGTTTTCTCAAACCATTATAGGTTCTGTAAGAGGCGGGCTTGCACAAGTTAACATCCTTTCTTCTATGCTGTTTGCAGGGATGTCTGGCTCAGCGGTTGCAGACACGTCTGCCCTTGGCTCTATGCTCATTCCTGCCATGGAAAAACAAGGTTACACTCGCAAGTTTGCTGCAGCCATTACCGCTGCATCGTCAGTGATTGGGCCCATAATCCCGCCTTCAGGTATTATGATCATTTATGCTTATGTGATGGAAGTTTCAGTGGCAGCTTTATTTGCCGGTGGTATCATTCCGGGCATTTTGGTGGGCTTGGGCTTGATGATCGTGACTAGGCTCATGGCCAATAAGTATGAGTTTCCTCCGGCAAAACGTTTTGTCATTGAAGGGGTTAGCATTTCTACTGCCGAAAACTTTGCCGCCCGCATCATTGCTAGGTTAATGGTGGCAAGCCTTCTATACCCATTGGTGGTTAAGCTTTTCAATGTTGACTTAGGCAGCTCCTCCACCAACCTATCATTTCATTTTGCTGGTGCATTGATCGTTACAGAAGTTTTATTTCAAATTCAAAGACGCTTAGTATCCAGTGAGTTTAGGATAGTAGCCAAACGTGCAGTGCTGCCTTTGCTCACGCCCGTGATCATTTTGGGTGGTATTTTAGGTGGTGTAGCCACTCCTACCGAAGCCTCTGCACTTGCTGTTGCCTACACTGCACTGCTTGGTTTAATCATTTTACGCTCAATCAATTTAAAAGATCTTGGGCCAATACTGGTCAAGTCTGCCATCACCTCTTCGGTGGTTTTACTATTGGTTGGCGCAGCCATGGCCTTTAAAACCGTAGTTAGCCTTTCTCATATTGCAGAAGACCTGGCCGTATACATACTGGCTTTAACCAACAACCCTCTTTTGCTGCTACTACTTATCAACCTTTTATTGTTTATTGTGGGCATGTTTTTGGATGCGGGCCCTGCCATCATTATATTAGGGCCCATTTTAGCGCCCATCTTTATTGACTTAGGTATTCACCCCGTTCATTTCGCTATGATTATGTCGGTTAACTTAACCGTTGGGCTTGCCACTCCTCCCATGGGTTTGGTGCTGTTTGTAGCCTCATCAGTTTCAGGCGTAAAGGTGGAAACGATATCAAAGGCCATATTGCCTTTTTTAGCAGTAGAAATTTTTGTTATTTTTCTGATCACTTATTTCCCTATTATTTCACTGGGTATTCCATCGTGGCTAGGGTTTGTAAAAGATGTTGATTTGATGGGGCCAATTGCTGGCTTATTTTTCTAATCAAATAAAGGAGTTTACGCATTTTCCTTATACTTCGATGGTAAACCTCAACAAAGGACCTGTTGAAGGGAAAAGGCTAGAAACTGACGAACTTAAAACCTTCGTCAACAATAAAAAAGGGGCATAAGCCCAATTTACTGAGGAGTTTATATGAATAATTTTATTAAAACTTTGGGAGCCACAGCGCTCACGGTTGGTTTGATGGCAGGTAGTATAGCCACTGCAAATGCTGCAGACTATACAATACGTGCCACTGCAAACTCTAACGAAAATGATGAAGATTATGATGGCCTTGTGGTTTTCAAAAACTTTGTTGAAGCAGCTTCAAACGGTGACATTGCTGTTGAATTGTTTATTGGCACACAGCTTTGCTCAAAAGGCGCTGAGTGCCTACAAGGCATAGCTGATGGTTCAATTGATGTTTACATTTCAACATCAGGCGGTGCTGCAGGCGCATTCCCATATGTACAGGTGCTAGATTTACCTTACCTTATGTCTAATGACCGAGTTGCCGAAGATGTGTTGTCTGGCGATTTTACTCGCACCATGCGTGATATGGCCCTTGCAGACTCTGGCGATACCATTCGCTTGATGACCATTGGTAATACCGGTGGATGGCGCAACTTTGCAAACACCAAACGCAGAGTTCAAAATCCAGATGACATGGCAGGCCTTAAGATCCGTACTGTTGTTGCCGACTTGCCACAAGAGCTAGTGAAAGCCCTTGGCGCGTCTCCTACGCCTATCCCTTGGCCTGAACTATTCACATCATTCCAAACAGGTGTGGTTGAAGGTTCTAAGAACGGTATCACAGACATTATGGGCATGAAGTTCCCTGATGCTGGCCTAAAGTATGTCACCCTTGATGGCCATGCTTATATGGGTGCTCTTTGGTGGATGAACAATGAAAAGTTCTTGTCTATGCCGATGGAGCTTCGTCAAGTTGTGGTAGATGGTTTTGCTGCCTTGCAACAGGCTACATTTGCTTCACCAAAGCGTAAATCTATTAAAGCTTATGAAGATTTCGTAGCTGAAGGTGGCGATTTGTATGTGCCTACCCCTGCTGAAAAAGCGGCATTTAAAGCAGCAGCGACTCCAGTTTATGATTGGTTCCAAACTAATGTAAACGGTGGTCCAAAAATCTTTAACGCTTTAACAAGTGCGGTGTCTGAAGCAGAAGC
The DNA here is from genome assembly GCA_002470565.1 of Oceanospirillaceae bacterium UBA7410. Taxonomy (GTDB): domain Bacteria; phylum Pseudomonadota; class Gammaproteobacteria; order Pseudomonadales; family Balneatricaceae; genus Njordibacter. The sequence goes on from DKMQ01000016.1 coordinate 19,111, forward strand.
AGGCATTGCTGCAGGCAATGCAAAAGACTTAAATTAAAAAATAAGTCAGGGCCGTTCACACTATTGAACGGCCCTCTTTATTTATTGTGATGTTTTTGTATGTTTAGATTTGATGTATATTTATAAAGTCCATTTTTAGTTTATCTAAATGGATAAAGCCAAACTCTATAATCGTCAATTAATATATGAGCTTTTTCAATTTGTGCCGAGGTCATTTTTTTTACCACCTCTTCTTGGCTTATCGCCGCGTCTGGATCGCCACCGATCGCAGAAAGTACATACCACATATAGGCTCTTACAAGATCGGGTTTTTCAATACCCCTGCCCACTTCATAATACCAGCCAACACCACTTTGAGCCCCGGCATGTCCCTTCATGGACGAGCGCAAATACCATTCAAAAGCTCTTTCATCGTCTTTAGGCACACCCAGGCCCATGGCATACATTACCCCGATCAGCTCTTCAGCATCGGCATTACCAGAGCGCGCAGCTGGCCAAAGCTCAGTCATCGCCTGCTTAAAGTTTCCCTTTTCCATAAGGTCTCGTGCATGCTCAATCTCTGCAAAACACGAGGTAGAAAACAGCATCAACCCAAGCAACAAAAATTTACGCATAAGTTCGCCCTTTTAATGATAGTTCAGTTAATATTTGGAATTTCTCAATCTTATGCTCTAGATTTTCCCAAACCTTTAACCCTAGATGATTTCATCACTTTTGATCAAAGGCAAGCCAAACTTGGGCAGTTATTATTTTATGATAAGGTTTTATCGGGCAACCAAAACATATCATGTGGCACCTGCCATCATCACAATTTTGGTGGCGCAGATGGCTTATCCCTAGGCATTGGTGAGGGTGGCAATGGTGTTGGCACTAAAAGAACACCTGGCATTGGTGAGGATAAAATAAAAAAACGTATCCCACGCAATGCTCAAGCGTTATGGAATCTGGGCGCTAAAGAGTTTGAATTCATGTTTCATGATGGCAGGCTTTCAAAATCAGACTTATATGGCAATGGTTATAATTCTCCTGCAGAAGAATGGTTACCCAAAGGCTTAACCAATTTGCTTGCAGCCCAAGCGATGTTTCCGGTTACCTCACAGTTTGAAATGGCAGGCAATCCAAAAGAAAATCAAATTGCCGGCGCAACTCATGACCGCATTGACAATGTGTGGCCTATTGTCTCTAAGCGCATACGTAACATACCTGAATATGGTGAGCTTTTCGTGGGAGCGTTTGATCATATAGAAAGTGCCAACGATGTCACTATGGTGGAAATTGCGGAGGCTTTGTCTGCTTTTATTAATATGGAATGGCGCAGCTTTGACTCGCCATTTGATGAGTTTATTGCCGGCAATGAAGAAGCATTAAGCTTGTCACAAAAACGTGGGTTAGATCTATTTTATGATAAGGCCAACTGCGCGTCCTGCCACTTGGGTGCGTTATTTACCGACCATGATTTTCATGCCCTAGCCCTGCCCCCATTTGGGCCCGGGCGCACCAGGCGTTTTGACCCTGTCACGCGAGATGTTGGCAGAATGGGTGAAACTGATTTATTGGAAGATGCGTACCGTTTTAGAACTCCAAGCCTTAGAAACGTCACCCTTACTGCACCTTATGGCCACAACGGAGCCTATGCCACGCTTGAGGGCATTGTAAAACATCATCTAGCACCTTTAAAATCATTACAACAATGGGCCCCCAAACAGGCAGGCTTGCCTGATGTGCCATGGCTGAGCAAAATAGATTTTTTAGTGCATGATGACGCGCGTGAGATGGCCCGCATAAAGTCACACATTGATATAAAACCAATGGTGTTAGACGATCATGAGATTGAAGATTTGATTGCTTTTTTAGCCGCTCTTGAAGGAAAAAGCGCCCACAAATTACCTTTGGGACGCCCTTACACAGTGCCTAGCAAGCTTTTGGTTGATTAACCTTCTATATGTGGCGGCTAAAGGCGGTTAGCATTGCCTGCAAGGCTGCCGCTGTGGTGTCTTCTGCTTGCGCTATGCCATGCAATACCACACCATTCACACGCACTTCCATACACGCTAATGCTTGCGCATCAGTGCCACTGCTAAGTGCATGCTGGTCAAACTGCGTTACTTCTAAATCACACCCATGATGCACACTTAATGCATCACTTAAGGCTTCTATAGCACCTGCACCATGGCCGGACAATAAGGTTTGTCCTACTGTAAAGCTGGCTTTAATTTCTTGACCATTGTCCTTAGTGCTTTGAGCCTGAATACTATAATCTTGTAACTGCCATGACGCTTGCACATCTACAAAATGGTTTTGGTACAAGGTTTTGATATGTTTAGATGACACTTCAGCCCCTGATGCCTCTGTGGCTTTTTGTATCACTGTACTTACCGCCGGATGCATCCATTTAGGTAGTTCAATGCCGTAATCTCGCTCTAGCACTAACGCCACGCCACCTTTGCCACTTTGGCTATTAATACGCACTACAGCTTCGTATTCACGGCCAATGTCACGTGGGTCTATGGGTAGATATGCTACGTCCCAATGAGTTTTATTATGGGTTTTATGATAAGCCACAGATTTACGGATAGCGTCTTGATGGCTGCCTGAAAAAGCGGTGTAAACTAGCTCACCAGCCCATGGATGGCGCGGCGACACTGCGATTTCAGTACAACTTTCAACCACTTCAATAATTTCTAATACATTGCCTAGGTCTAGCATTGGGTCCATACCTTGAGAGTACAGGTTCATGGCCATAGTAATCACGTCCATATTACCTGTGCGCTCACCGTTGCCCATCAAAGTGCCTTCCACACGATCAGCTCCAGCTAAAATACCTAACTCTGCCGCAGCTACTGCACAGCCTCGGTCGTTGTGTGTATGCAAGCTGATGGTCACATCTTTACGATGCTGTAAATGGCGACAAAAATATTCAATCTGATCGGCAAACAAATTAGGCGTAGAAAGCTCTACAGTAGAGGGTAAGTTAATAATCAATTCACGGCCATTGTTGGGTAGCCATTGCTTAATAACGGCGTCACACACTTCTACAGCATAATCCATTTCTGTGCCGGTAAAGCTTTCTGGTGAATACTCAAAACCCCATTGGGTGTCTGGATAGTTATTTGCGTATTGCTGCACCCATTTGGCGCCTTGTACGGCAATGGCTTTAATACCTGCTTCTGGTAAGCCAAACACTTGTTCACGTTGCACTGTAGAGGTGGAATTATAAACGTGCACTATGGCTTTTTTAACACCATCCAAGGCTTCGTAGGTCTTTTTAATTAACTCTTCACGAGCCGGCGTAAGCACTTGCAGAGTCACATCTTCTGGCACACGACCTTCTTCGATCAACATACGTACAAAATCAAAGTCTGGCACTGAGGCTGACGGAAAACCCACCTCTATTTGCTTAAACCCAAGCTTTACCAACAACTCAAACATGCGTAGCTTTTGTTGCCCGTTCATCGGGTTTACCAATGCCTGGTTACCATCACGTAAATCCACACTACACCACATTGGTGCTTTTTCTATCGATTTGCTTGGCCATGTGCGATCTGGCAAAGGCGTGGCTTGAAATGGCTGATATTTAAGGTGGTTAAAGGTGTGATCAAACATAATGGTGCTCAAATTAACTTATTTGAACTAGTGTATATCCAAGCGCGCGCAATAGCTTATTTATTTTGGCTTAAATTTGACATTATTAGCAATAATTCATAACATAAAAATTAATATACGAAATTTATTTGCCGAAAAACTCATTTAAGCAACTACTATGACCACATTAGACCGATTCGACCTTGCTATATTACGCAATCTACAAGATAACGGCAGCCTATCAAACCAAGAATTAGCTGAGCGGGTGGGCCTTACAGCTGCACCCTGTTCTAGGCGGGTAAAACAGCTAGAAGACACTGGGGTGATTCGTGATCGTGTGGTGCGTATCAATGACAGAGCCGTGAATCTTAACCTCACGGCAATATTGCATATTATTATGGACAAACATATTCCTGAACGCTTTGATGAATTTGAATTTGCTGTGTCGCAGCTACCAGAGGTGATGGAGTGCTATTTAATCACCGGGCACGAAGCTGACTATCAGCTTAAAGTGGTGGTGCCTGACATGGATCGATACCACGATATTCTGTTAGGGAAAATCACCAAAATTAAAGGTGTAAGCGGTGTGAAGTCTGCGTTTGTTATGCGCAAGGTACTAGATAGCACAGCACTGCCTTTGGGCTATGTAAAGGCTTAGCTGTTATTTGCTACGAGACTAGAAACTACAATGGCTAATGAGAAGCTTTGCGCCAGCTCAGTGCTGCTAGCGCCTCTTGAAGCTTCTGCAACGGCCACTGCTGCTCCAATGCCTCAAGTAATATATCACGCCCACTTAAAGGCTTTAAGCTTGCCCCTGGTGCATCTCGATCCATGTTACTAGAAAACGGATAACTGTCACTTAAAGCTGTGGCTATAGCTGATAACTCATCACTACTTAGCTTGGTTTTACTTAGGTCGTCATAACAAGCAAGCTGCATGCGTTGCTGGTCAATAGATTCCATCGCTTTGCCAAAGGCAGAAGAAATCTGCAACAGGTTTGCCATACGCTGCACATCTTTTGATATATTTGCGCCAGCACCATGCATTAACGCAGGATTAAAAAATAGCCCATCGCCTTTTTTAAGAGGTATCTGCACTGCATGTTCTGCAAAATAGGCTTTAAATTCAGGGTTACGATACAAGCCATAGCCTTGTTCATAACGCTGGGAGTAGGGTAATAATAATGTAGGGCCAGATTCCACCGGCATATCAATATGGGCCACAGCACCTTGTAAGGTGAGCATGGACGACATCACTTGCACATGCAGTGGGTAACGTTTCACCTGTTCATCATTAGTGAATCCAAGATGATAATCACGATGAGGTTGCTGAGACGCACCTCCTGGATGCACTAGATTCACTTGTGAGGTAATTTGGTAATCAGGCCCAAGCCACGCCGTGCATATATCAGCCAATAGTGGGTTTTTATAATAGCTAATAAACGCTGCGGCATTATTCACTGCCATTTTTTCTAAACAATTCCACACACGGCTATTAGCGCCTGAAGCTGCAAAGTGATCTGCTAAGTTATGCTCTGTTTGGTTTTGCTCATGCATTAAGTCATAAAAAACCTGTGTAGCAGCATCTACTGTGGGCATGTGGTCAAAGAGCTTGCGCACGATGAAAACGCCTGCGCCATGCTGCCAGCAGTGCACCCACTGGGCGCTCACTATGGCTTTATCTTGAGCATTTAAACCACGTAATTGATCACCATCAAAAACAGGGATTTGCTGTTGAAAATCCACTGCATGGGGGTAATCTTTAAGCTGGTTTTTAGGCTCTAGGCTTGCCACAAAGGCGTTCATGCTGGTCATATTTTTCACCTCACTGTTTACCGCTTACTGCTACAATCTAGCAACTTAGTCTATTTCACTCAACAACACTGTGCGCTTTTGCGCCACCGATAAAAGAGCCGCTTCTGCCAAACGCAAAGATTGCAAGCCATCCTCCATATTTGGTAACACCACATCAACACCTTTAATAGCAGATATAAACCCACCCATTTCAGATTGATAAGCGTGTTCATAGCGCTCTAAGAAAAAGTGTAACGGCTTAGCACTATTCACCCCGTCTTGGGTGTAGCTTGTTAGGGTATGCTCGTTCACATTGGTTGCGGTTAACATGCCTAAACTGCCATGCACTTCAATACGCTGGTCATAGCCAAAGCTAGCCCTGCGGCTATTGGATATTTGGGCTAATTTACCAGATTTTGTGCGCAGCATTACTAAGGCGGTATCCACGTCTCCAGCTTCACCAATAGCACCATCTACCAAACACGAGGCTTGTGCAGACACCTCTACCACTTCTTCACCTAACAAAAACCGCGCCATATCGAAATCATGGATGGTCATGTCACGAAACAATCCACCAGACACCTTAATATAGTCCACAGGCGGTGGTGAAGGGTCTTTTGATATAACACTCAC
>DKMQ01000016.1:25284-28398 GCA_002470565.1 Oceanospirillaceae bacterium UBA7410
AAGCCACCGCTTGCTCTATTAAATCGGCATGGGTGTCTGTGGCCGAGCACACCAAAATGCCATCGATGGATGGGTCTGCAAAGATCTCTTGCGGTGTCATCTGCACGCAACCCAAAGCTTGGCTAAGCTCATCAGCATTAGGTTGATATGGATCATATAAGGCCACCAACTTAGCATCTGGATGGAGCATCACATTGCGTCCATGTATTTTTCCTATGCGCCCTGCACCAAATAATGCTAGCTTTACCATGGTATTTTCCTTAATCAACAATTGAGTAGCCTGCATTTAAAGCAGCTTTTTGTAAGGCTTTATAACCCATACATGCATATTCGTATGGATTGGCTTTGGCTGGATCTTGCTCGGCTTCTACGATCACCCAACCTTCATAATTTTTGTCGGCTAAGGCTTGCATAAAACGACCATAATCAATCATACCGTCACCTGGCACAGTGAATATGCCACGTAATACACAGTCTAAAAATGAGTCTTTAGTGCGATCTACACCGGCCATAATGTCTTGACGAATATCTTTTGTATGTACATGGTTAATACGGTGTCCATAACGATCTACCACACCAAATAAATCGCCACCACCAAACACTAAGTGTCCTGTATCTACCAATAAACCCACAGCATCACCTGTGTTTTGCATTACTAAGTCTAGCTCGCGTTCAGTTTCAACACCGGTACCCATGTGGTGATGAAATGACAAAGGCACCCCTTCACTGGCGCAATACTGCGCTACTTTGGTAAGGCGTTCGCCATAGGCTACAAAATCGGCTTCGGGTAAGGTAGGTTTGTTACACAAAGGCGCATTACGCACATTTTGTACGGTTTCAAAAGTTTCTCCATACACCAAAACAGCTGCACCTAAGTCGCGAAATAGCTCCAACTGAGGCTTTATATTTTCAATTTCTTGCTCAGCACTAATGCTTAACAACTGGCCAGAATACCAACCTGACACTAGTTTCAAATCATGCGCTTTGAGCACTTTTTTTAGACTCGCAGCATCTTTGGGGAATTTACCACCTGTTTCTGTGCCTGTGAAACCAGCTAAGCGAGTTTCACGTAAACATGTTTCTAACGATGTTTCTCCACCTAATTCTGGCAAATCGTCATTGCTCCAAGAAATGGGGGACATTCCAAATTTTAAGTTCATTAGCGTTTCTCTCACTTGTCTATTTTTTTTCCAACATCCATTCATGTGCTGGATCATTAAAAAAGTGCCATTGCCTTGTAGGCCCGGCCATCACATTTAAGTAGTAACTTGTATAACCATGTGGCACCCCTACTGGGTGGTAGCCTTTAGGCACCAGCACTACATCCCTATCTTGCGCAGAGAGGGTCTCATCTAAACTACGATCGTCGGTATATACACGTTGGTGTGCATAGCCAGATGGCGGATTTAATCGATGATAATAAGTTTCTTCTAATAAGGTTTCTTCTGGGCTTGCGTCCCTATCGTGCTTATGTGGCGGATAAGATGACCAATGACCAGAAGGAGTGATCACTTCAACCACTAACAAGCTATCTGCAGCTTGGGTTTCTGGCAAAATATTACGCACATATCTAGTATTGGTAGTTTGCCCTCTTACTTCTTGTGACATGGTGTTTGGGTCTATTAATCGTGCTTCACCATTACTGCCGTGCTTACCTTGCCCTGGTGCACTGCACACTGCCACTTCGATTGCATCTTGGGCCTCTATTTTCACCATTTCACTGGCTGGCACATAAACAGCTCCTGGCGGTTGGTCAACAAACACACTAGTGCGCCCACCTACCTTAAGCCAGGTTTGTTCACCCACAGTGATATTGGCAGTGCCTGTCAATATCACGATACATAGCTCTCGCCCTTGTTGTTGGCATTCTAGGGTTTGCCCTTGTGCCAAATCGTGTACTGAAAAGCCTACATAGCTCCAACCCGCAGATTGTGGCGTCACTTGATGCACTTGGCTTTGAGCTGCGGGTTTAATTAATAGTTTTGACATCGTTTAGTAGCCCCTGTGCGCAATGCGCTTTTGTGTCCACTGCTGGTGTTGATCCACAACCTCTTCACGAGCAGAGACTTCTGGCACTTCTACTTCCCAATAAGCCCCACCTGGTGAATTAATAAGCGGATCTGTATCAATCACTACTACACTTACACCCAAGCGTTTACGCGCCTCTTGTACGGCTTGTTTTAGTCCACCTATATCATCAACATGCACTGCATGTGCACCCATTGACCGAGCGTGGCCAGCGAAATCAATCTGTGCCAGTCCTTTATTATAGGTATCTTTTAATAAGTTATTAAAGTTGGCGCCACCTGTGGCCATTTGCAAACGGTTAATACAACTAAAGCCTTCGTTGTCTAATACTACGATAGTAAGCTGCAAACCCATGCTCACAGCAGTGGCTATATCAGAGTTCATCATCATGTAAGAACCATCACCTACCATCACCACCACGTCACGCTCTGGACAGGCTAATTTGGCGCCTACACCACCACAAATTTCGTAGCCCATACACGAATAACCATACTCCAAGTGGTAACCACCCACTTGTTGTGCGCGCCAATGTTTATGAAGCTCTGCTGGTAAACTACCTGCTGCAGCAACCACTACGGCATTGTCATCTACACTTGCATTTACAGCGGCAATCACCTGTGCATCTGAAGGTATGGTTTTATCATCTGCTGCAGGTAATATATCTTCGCAAATTTTAGCCCATGAAGAGATACCTGCATGGCTTGTTTGCTGCCAAGCAGCTGGACTGACATAGTTACCAAGCTTTGATGATAATAACTCAAGGCCCAATTTAGCATCACTTAACAAGCTTTGAGCACGAAATTTAATAGCGTCCATAGGTTGCACATTAAGTTGGATGACTTGGCCTGTAAATAAGGTATTGGAGCCTGAAATAAAGTCTTGTAAGCGGGTTCCCACTGCCAACACCACGTCTGCATTAGCTGCCAAATCATTCGCACTATCTACACCTGTGACACCTACGGCGCCGGCATTTAACGGGTCGCTAGCAAGCATTGAAGATTTACCTGCTTGGGTTTCAATCACTGGGATTTGATGGCGCTTAGCAAATGCTTGTAGCTGGTTTTCTGCCATTGAGTAACGCACACC
>DKMQ01000060.1:0-927 GCA_002470565.1 Oceanospirillaceae bacterium UBA7410
AGTATGGATTAACGTTTTTGCGTGTTTGGTAAAGGCCTGTAAGGGGAACGTTTCTTTAGTAATACAGCCCACATCAATGCCAAGGCTCAAAAAGTGCTGAGCTGCACTCTCCAAATCTAAAATATCTTCTTGTGTGAGCTGATATAACCAAGCTTTAGGGCTATTCGCCATGTCTTTACCTAGCCATGCTGATGGCCCAGCAAAATTTTTAGGTAAATGATTCATATTCTCATCACATTCAACAAATAAAGCACTCACTGCTTAAACATTTATTCGACATTAGCTGCACTTTATTGCTGTGGGCAGCCGTTATTTTTTAGCAATGTTTATGTGCTCTACGGTTTAAACTGCATAGCCTGCTTGGGTAAAACGTTTAGCCAGCTGCGCAATATGAGCTGGGCCCACCTCGCAACAACCGCCAATTAAGCCCGCGCCATGTTTGGCCCATTGAAGTGCAAATTCTGCATAAGCTTGCGGATTAAGGTCAGATCGAGACTCCATAGACTTCACAGTGCCACCTGGCTTTAAGCTGTCAACGCTAGTGAAGCCATTGGCATAGGCCCCTGTTAAACCCTGATCTGATTGCATCTGTGGCCATGCCGCCAAAATAGCTTCAGGTTTGCTACAGTTGAGTAATATGGCATCTGCACCCAGCTCATGTAACATTGCCACAGCTTGAGACAAAGGCTCACCACTTCGCAACTGGGCTTCATCATTGTCTTGAATGGTTAATGACACCCATACTGGCAAACCACTCTCTTTAGCAGCTAATAAGGCAGCCTTAGCCTCAGCAATAGAGGGCATTGTTTCACACAAAAACACATCCACATGGGGCGCCTGAACAGCTACTATTTTGCTGTAGCTAGCTATCATTTCATCATATGCAGGTGCAACTTCTGCATGATAACTGGCCACCAGCGGTGGCAA
>DKMQ01000060.1:1070-6326 GCA_002470565.1 Oceanospirillaceae bacterium UBA7410
GGGGTAATCTCTTTGTTACTTCGTTTAATTAACTCTTGGCCCATGCCGCCATCTAGCAATGTAATGGTTGGTTTAATTGAAGTCATATTTAAAAGCTACCTTATGTAAGTGGGCACTATGGCTAGTAGGATTGTTTGGTATGTGCGCTAGTGTAACCTGCAGATACGTTAAATGCAGGCTAATTTTTAAACCCCAGTAATAGTTTAAGACTCCACTTTAACCTAAGTGATCATGTGGCTTTGGGTGGGTTTAAATAGTCATCAATAGCTTGGGTTCTAGTGCCATTTTCATGCCACAAAATGGGAAAGTGATTTTCATCCAGTTGGTTGTCAGCTAAATGTTTGTAGCGACTATAAATAGGACCAATGCCTTGGGCAAGTTGGTCGGGATCATAAGCGGCATCACTGCGCATTAGGTGCAGCACTAAGGCTCGTCTTGGTATAGCAGACTCATTAGCGCCAGAGCCATGCCATGTCCAGCCATGGTGCAATGATCCACCACCGGCTTTTACTTGCACATATTTAATGTGCGGTTGCACCCCTTCGTGCTTTGCAGCAAGTTGCATGGGTTTTTGATAATCATCTGGCCCGTGAAATTCACCAACAGGCACACCCTTTTGCCACTGGTGCGAATGGGTAGCAAACTCTAACGTACCCCCCACTTGCGTGGTGTCATCAAGCGCAATCCAACAGGATATAAGGTCACTAGGGGTAAACCACGATAAGTATGAACTGTCTTGGTGATAGCCCAAAGCCCTTGCTCCAGGTGGCTTGGATAATAGGTTATCAATCATGATGCGAATGCCTGACCAACCGGCCAATTGAGCGATGCTACGAGCTAAGTCTTCATTTAATACTACGCATGCAATGCTTCGATTGGCTTTCCAGCCGTTACATATTTGGCGCGTAAGGCTGGGATCCCCTGTGCCATGCTGCCAGTTGACCTCATCTGGCGTGACGCCCGTTTCAAAGATACCATGATAAATATCATCAAACGCTTGGTGTAAAGGGGGAAGCTGATCAGGTGGGAGTATTTTATCCACTACAAGGTACCCTTGTTCATGGTACGATTGCTGATTATCATCTGTTGGTTTGAATAACATTAACACTTTATTCCCAGTATTCTTATAGGGTGAGTATATATAATAAGAAACAAACAATTCAACCGAATCATTAATGCCCTATAATGAAACGCTAGAACTACTTAGGAGTTAAATATGCAGCTTAATCAAGTGATCAATATCACTGCTCACCCCATTCACCAAAAACACTATGAGCAAGCCTGCAAACTTCAATTAGATAAAGAAGGAGTGTTAGTTCTTAAAGACTTTCTCACTTTACCTGCCCGCACTGCAATGGTAGATGAGGGCATCAACAAACAGTCTGAGGCTTTTTATACAAGCTCTGGTCATAATGTTTATCTCACCCAAAAAGACCCCTCTTTTGCTGATGACCACCCTCGTAACCGATGGGTGCAGTCTTCAAAGGGCTGCATCACTGATGACCAAGTGGCACTAGGTTCACCACTGCGCACGCTTTACGACTCACCACAGTTACGCTCATTTTTAGCATTTGTGATGGGTGAAGAGCACCTTTACCCCTACGCTGACAGCCTGTCTTCCATAAACTTACATTACGCAAGCCAAGGCCAAGAGCTGGGCTGGCACTTTGATAATTCATCGTTTGCAATCACTTTATTGATTCAAAGCCCAAAAGCAGGTGGTCAGTTTGAATATGTCACAAACCTTAGAGATTCTAGCAAAGGGGATATGAATTATACGGGTGTAGCTCAGGTTTTAGATGGACAAATGCAAACCCTTAAGCTTGCTATGTCTGCTGGTGATTTAGTGTTATTTAGAGGCAGGGACTCGCTTCATCGTGTTACACCAACACAAGGCAACACCACACGCATGTTAGCCGTGTTGGCTTATAATGCAGAAGCTGACGTTGCTCTGTCTGAATCGGCTCGTATGACCTTTTTCGGTCGCTTAGAATAAATATCAAAAGGCCTATCGCCCAAGAGCTAAAATAGTTTTACAGATAAGTTGAAAGTTAGCCCCTGCCTTATCACTCATGTGCCGTGCTCTTAAATGGCCATGTAACAACCCATCACCTGCCTGAGTGTGATTTTCCACCTCAACTCCTGCACGGCTTAATGCCTTAGCATATAGCCCACAGTCATCAAACAAAGGGTCTATTTGAGCTGGAAACAGATGACTGGGTGGCAAATCTGCAAAGCTTGATGCATGCAAAGGACAGCAAAGAGGGTCTTGTATCGGAGCATGGCCCTCGCCCACTCTAATACCATGATAAAAAATCATGTCTTGTTTACTTAATAAAGGTGCATGGGCATGTTCCTGCATTGAGGGGGTATTGGCATCATTGGCCAAAGCTGGATATATAAGCACTTGGCCCAATAACTGAGTGCCTGTATAGCTTGATCGCGCATTAGCCACACAAGCAGCAAGGGTGGCGCCGGCACTATCACCCACCAATATAACCGCCTTACCTTGCTCCAGCAAGTGATCCACTACGGCTAAACAATCAGTGATATCACAAGGATATCGGTGCTCAGGCGCCAAACGATAGGCTACCGACACCAGTTTAAAACCACATAGATCGGCCATCTGTGCACATAAATCGTCGTGACTGTCTAAATCTCCCACCACAAAACCACCCCCATGCAAGTAAACCACTTGTACGGGGTGTTTAAGGTTTTCAGGGCTACTTTTAGCCTGAGGATCATAGTGACGCACAGGGATTAAATGGCCATCAGGCCCCTCCACATATTTGTCTACACTTTTTACATTAGCAGGCCTGGGTAACGCAAAAGCAAGATACATATTTTTATAACACTGCCTTTGTTGAGCCGTGTTAGAAACCACTGCATCAGCTGGGTAGTGTTGCATAGTTTGAGCTATAAAAGCCTGCATTTGTGTATCAAGTAAGGTCATGAAAAGCCTCGTAATATATGTTCTTGCCAGGTTTTTAAGTGTACTTTTTGACCATTTTCAAAGGCCTCTAAAGTGGCATCTAGGTAAAAGTGAGTGGCATCACAAGTGACTTTAAGGCGCGTATAAACGTCGATTTCCCAATCCACCCTAGATTGGTGGGAATGCCATTGGCATAAGCTTGTCGCAGAATGAGGATCATGGGGTAATATGCCATGTTCTTCATGGCAGACTTCTCCTACAGTGAGCCCATGCTCGACAAAAGTAAACTCACCAAAATCGTCGTCAATAATGGTCGTGTGCAAACCATTAACAGCATTAATTTGGGTGCTACGGGTGTGTGTTTCGGGCCTTGTGTCAGTCATTGCTTTAACTGGGCACACATACCCGTGGCCCAAGTCTCGAGTGAGTTGTCCGCTACGGTCATGCCATGGAATACTCAAATGAGTAGCGCTTAAGTCTAAATTTAAATTAGCTTTTTGTGGCGCTGGCCAAAGTAGCGGAAAGTAAGCTGTGGAGATGGACAAACGTAATCTATGACCTTGAGGGATTTCATAACCTGTGTCATCCAGCTTTATAGCGATCTCCATAGACTGCCCTGCAATAACGAGTTGAGGATCATCTAAACCTGCACGCATTGCCAAATTTAGCATGCCATAGGTAATGCGAGTGCTGCTGCCATCTGGCGCCACATCACACAAACGTAAAATCATTTGGCCACACGCCTGGTCACTAGTCACATGCGTGTTAAACACGGCACCCCCCAAAATAGAGACAGCCTGCACCATGGGCTTAGTGTCAAAACACACACTATTGGCATCATCTTGGCGTTGGTCCGTTGGAAAATCTGGCCCACACCAAATCACACAAAATTCGCCACTCGCAGCACCCGTAGTGAGGGGGCTATCAACACTCACCTGCCCATCGGTTGCATGTTCAACTAATTCACCCGAGTCACTTAGCCAAAAATTAAGGCTGCCAGATTGAATAGGCCACTGATGACCTTCTACCCATATGCCCGGGCGCTCGTCATAGGCGGCTTGAGGTGGCACGCTGTCTTGGATATAAGCAACAATGCTAGGCTCTGCCATAATGCCATTATCAATGTCTTTTAACCAATAATCCCAAAAGCGTTTGGCTTCACCAAGAAAATCGATTTCAGGTTTAGGCGATGCATCATTAGGGTATTTGTGTGCCCATGGCCCAATCATGGCTTTTTTTGGACAAGACAACCCTTGCATCATGCGTGGAATAGCTTCTGAGTAGGCATCACCCCAGCCACCTATACAGTAAACGGCGGCCTTAATGGCGCTATAGTCTTCATTAATGGAACCGTGCTTCCAGTAATCATCCTTATAACTATGTTCTAGCCATTGCTTAGCCAAAAAAGGCATGGCTTCCAATCGCTGGAGCCATAAAGTGCGCCATGTGTCTGGCAATAATAGTGGATCTGGTGCCTTGGACATATAGCAGGACATGGTAGCAGCCCAACTAAAGTTTTCCAGCAATAAAGAGCCTCCACGATAATGGATATCATCGGCATAACGATCATCTGTAGAACACACTGTGACGATAGCCGCTAGCTCAGGTGGTGCCATTGCCGCAACCTGGAGACTGTTAAACCCACCCCAAGACTTGCCCATCATGCCCACTTTGCCGCTACACCAAGGCTGATCTGCAAGCCATTTAATCACTTCTACCGCGTCATCAAGCTCTTGTTGTAAATACTCATCTAACATCAATCCAGTAGACTCACCACAGCCTCGCATATCAACCCGAATACAAGCATAACCAAAAGCCGCCCAGTAGGGATGCATTTGCTCATCACGAGTAGCGGTGCCGTCGCGTTTTCTATAAGGGATGTATTCTAAAATAGCAGGCACAGGGCAAGAGCTTGCATTGGTGGGCAGCCAAGCCCTTGCAGCTAATTGAATACCGTGTGCCAGTGGAATACAAAAGTGGGGCCACTCTTCTATAGAGTGGGTAAAATTGAGGTCGTTCATCATCAGTTTTCACTTCCAAAACTTGTCTTGGATGCCAGCTTGCGTAGATGTCACAACATACCATTGGATTATTCTGTAGGTATAGTGATTTTTACCTAAATGATGCAACATAGTTCATGATAAACTGCATCCTAACAAAAGCGTTTATCACCATTTAATCGTAATTAATCATTGATGCCTAGTGCACAGGTAACCTCACACCATGATGAAATTTTTCACCAACTCCCCCATTATTGGCCTCATTCTAATCAGTGGACTAGGCATTAATTTAAGTTGGCTTTTTTTATTACCTTGGAGCTGGAG
>DKMQ01000060.1:6472-6866 GCA_002470565.1 Oceanospirillaceae bacterium UBA7410
GCAGTAATGGCACCTTTATGGACTTGGATGGTGATGACATTATTATTTGCTAAGATTATACCTAGCGCTATCAAACACGAGTTTGCCTTAGGCTACAAACTTAGTTAATGGCATTTATGCTCACCACATTTGCTCGCTAAAATGACGGCGGCACAATGACTGATATTGGCTATTACCTCCAATCACAACTTGTTCGCCGTCTTTAATCACCTTGCCATGTTCATCTGTGCGCACCACCATGGTAGCTTTGCGACCGCAATGGCACACCGTTTTTAGTTCCACCAATTTATCTGCCCAAGCTAATAAATACTGGCTTCCAGGAAAAAGTTCGCCTCTGAAATCTGTACGTATGCCATAACATAATACGGGGACATTCAACTGATCCACCACTTGG
>DKMQ01000034.1:0-295 GCA_002470565.1 Oceanospirillaceae bacterium UBA7410
GCTATTAATTTTACAAATACGACTCACTTATTACCTTTAGAGCAGCCCTTAGAAGTGGCGGCACAAGTAACACAGTGTGTGATTAATGGCAGTATTTAAACCTAATAAACTAAGGAGTTAACATGGCTGGAGTAAGTTTACTGGCATTACTTGATGACATAGCAGTTTTATTAGACGATATCGCTGTGTTATCTAAAGTGGCCGCTAAAAAGACCGCAGGCGTGCTAGCAGATGATTTAGCGGTCAACGCTGAACAAGTCTCTGGTGTGAGGGCTCAGCGTGAGCTGCCAGTAGT
>DKMQ01000034.1:399-859 GCA_002470565.1 Oceanospirillaceae bacterium UBA7410
AAAGATTGCAGCAGCTGTCATTGTCTAAAGATGAGCTTTTGGCGTTAGAAAAAGATAAGATAAAAGGCGCTATTCGCACTGATTTTGTGCTCTCAGCAGAAATTGTAGTCATTATTTTAGGCTCTGTGGCTGATGCTAGCTTTGCCAAACAAGTGATTGTTGTGTCCAGCCTTGCTTTGTTTTTCACCATAGCTGTGTATGGTTTTGTTGCAGCTATTGTAAAGATGGATGATGTGGGGCTTTATTTAGTTGAAGAACAAAAAGCGGGCCGCAAGGGCTCTATTAGTGGGTTTTTGGGCCGCAGTTTAGTCAATTCAGCTGCGCCTTTGATGAGTGCCTTATCTGTATTTGGCACCATTGCTATGTTTTTAGTGGGCGGCGGTATATTGGTGCACGGTTGGCCTTGGCTTTATCACTTGCTTGAGAACCTTACAAACGTATGGTCTGTGTTGGCTAATAT
>DKMQ01000034.1:968-10053 GCA_002470565.1 Oceanospirillaceae bacterium UBA7410
TAAAGTGGTGAGGTAAGTAATAACTGTGCGTGAGTACCTTGTGCTTCAAGTTGACCTTCGTTAAAGACCATAATTCGATCAGCATGCATTACTGTGGCTAAACGATGGGCAATAATGAGAGTAGTGCGCCCTTGCATTAGTTTTTGTAACGCGGCTTGAATCTTATGCTCGCTATTAGCGTCTAACGCGCTGGTTGCTTCATCTAGTAACAAAATAGAAGGGTTTTTGAGCATGGCGCGTGCTATGGCAACACGCTGCCTTTGACCACCAGATAAGCGTACGCCTTGTTCTCCTAAGTAGCTGGCGTATCCCTGGGGCAATAACTCAATAAATTCATCCGCATAGGCATTTTTAGCAGCGCTTACAATCTGTTCATGAGAAGCGTTAGCATCACCATACCCAATATTATGGGCTACGTCGGCACTAAATAATGTGGGTTGTTGTGGAACCAAACCTAAGTGAAGCCTTAAGTCTTTGGGTGTAAGATGTTTAATATCGTGTCCAGAGACTTCAATAGTGCCATCTTTAGGGTCGTAAAAACGCTGTAATAGCTCAAATAATGTACTTTTACCTGCACCAGATGGGCCTACAATAGCGATGGTTTCACCGGCTTCTACATTAAAAGAAATGTGTTTTAAGGCTGTTTGTTCTGGCCTAGAAGGATAGCTGAAGCTCACATCATCAAAGCGTAAGCTCAAGGCTCCGTTAGCTAATGAAATAGGGTCTTTTGGAATACGGATTTCAGCTTTTTCAGCAAGTAATTCAAGTAAGCGTTCTGTTGCACCTGCCGCGCGTTGTAACTCGCCGTACACTTCAGATATGGTGGCAACAGCCATAGCCACCATTAACGCATAAAAAACAAACGCTGCTAATTCGCCAGAACTGATTTGTCCACTTGCAATATCTTGAGCACCAACCCAAATCATGCTGGATAAGCCTGTAAATACTAGCGTCATGGCCACGACGATAAGAATAGAGCGTTGTAAAATACGCTTTTTGGCAACGTTAAATGCTTTTTCTACCTCTTGTGCAAACGCTTTAGTTTCTTCTTTTTCGTGGGTAAAGCTTTGTACTACTTTAATGTTTTGTACAATTTCACCAGCATAAGTGCCTATGTCAGCGACTCTGTCTTGGCTTAAGCGAGAAAGCTTGCGCACTTTGCGACCATAAAGAATCATTGGGAATATAATCAGCGGCACGCTGCTTAATACAATTAAAGCCAATTTTGGATTAGTAATAAGCATCATTACTAAGCCACCTAAAAAAGTTAGGCTACTACGCAGTGCCATAGAAATAGAGGAGCCTATTATTGACTGTAATAACGTGGTGTCGGTTGTGAGCCTGGCATTAATTTCACCACTACGGTTAACTTCAAAGTAATAAGGATCTAAAGTAAGCAAATGGTTAAATACGGCTAAACGCACGTCGTTACTGACTCTTTCCCCAAGCCAAGACACTAAGTAAAAGCGAGTAAAGGTGCCTGCTGCCATCAAAAAGGTAATTACTGCCAACACCATCATGGCTTGATTTAATTGGCTTGGGTCTGCAGAGTTAAAGCCTTGGTCAATAAGTAGGCGAATGCCTTGTCCCAGTGCAAGTGACACTCCTGCAGTAATAATGAGAGCAAAAGCTGCACCTAGGACCATTTTTTTATAGGGAGTTATAAAAGGCAAAAGCCTCATCAGAAGTCGCAGGTCTTTTTTGTCTGGTTGCGTTGTGCTGGTTGGGTCGTTGCTGGTTTGATGGGTGCTCATAATGTGCTCAAAGAAGTAAGGCTAGCTTACTATGTGTGGGCAGAGTGTTAATTTGCAATTGTATCCATTAAATACTTTGGGGGCCTTGATAATTGGTTAGTTAAATGAATCAACGGTAGGCTATAATCATGATGAATTTCACCCACGTTAATAGAAAAATATGAACCTCTCACTGCTTAGTGTTCAGGGTAAACTCAGCCCCATCACGCTACTTAAACTAATGACGTTTGCCATGCCTTTTAGTTTTGGCGTGTGGATGGCGTTATTTAATAACTTTGCTATTGATCAAGTGGCACTCAACGGTTCTCATATTGGTGTATTGCAATCGTGGCGTGAAGTGCCTGGTTTTTTAGCGTTTGGTGCCGTTTTTTTACTGCTTTTTATTGCAGAACAGCGCTTAGCTATATGGTCTTTAATCATGTTAGGTGCGGGGACCGCGATAACAGGGTGGTTGCCTAGTTTTAATGGGTTATTAGTGACAACGATGTTGATGTCTGTTGGGTTTCACTATTATGAAACCATGAAACAATCATTGGCTCTACAGTGGTTTAGTAAGGCAGAAGCGCCAGTTCAATTAGGACGTTTAATGTCAATTGGTGCAGCGTCTTCTTTACTTGCATATGCCTGGGTGTGGGCTGCGTTGGAAGTATTTAATGTTCCAGTGGCGTGGGTTTATACATTTGGTGGCGGGGTGACTGTAGTCATTGCAGTCTTGGCTTTGATCATGTTTCCCCAATACACGTCTAAGGTGACACAAACAAAAAAATTGATTTTGCGTAAACGCTATAGTCTTTATTACGCCTTGGTATTTATGGGTGGAGGGCGACGCCAAATATTTGTTGTGTTTGCCGCACTGATGATGGTGGAGCGTTTTGGTTTTGGTGCGGATGAAGTAGCGCTAATGTTCTTAGCAAATGGGCTTTTGAGTATGTGGCTAGCACCAAAAATTGGTGGGTTGGTGGCCCGCTGGGGTGAAAAACGAGCACTCACCGTAGAATACACGGGTTTGATTTTGGTGTTTTTGGCTTATAGCATTGTAGAGTGGGCACCTCTTGCGGTGGCGTTGTATATGTTAGACCATGTGCTGTTTGCTATGGCTATTGCGCAAAAAACCTATTTTCAAAAAATTGCAGACCCTGCAGATATGGCTTCTACGGCGGGTGTTTCTTTTACCATTAATCATATAGCAGCTGTT
Source organism: Oceanospirillaceae bacterium UBA7410 (assembly GCA_002470565.1). Lineage (GTDB taxonomy): Bacteria > Pseudomonadota > Gammaproteobacteria > Pseudomonadales > Balneatricaceae > Njordibacter. Next base: position 3,918 of record DKMQ01000034.1, read on the forward strand.
GTGCTGCCTGCGCTGATGGGGCTTTTGTGGTTAGTGTCACCATCTTGGGTATTTATATTGGGTGCGGTAATGGCTTTGATGTCGCTATTGTTAGCACGTTGGGTGCCCACTGACCCTGTTAATGGCCGAGAATGGCTAAATCCGTTTAGTTCAAAAGCTGGGTAAAGTGCTTTAAGTTTACACTTTAAGCACTATTTTTAACTTCTTGGAGCGATCTATGACCATTACCTTTAATAAAGAAGAAAAAGTTGACCTTATTAATAGATTACAAAGTTACTGTGAAGTTGAATTAGATCGGCAGTTAGGTACTTTTGAAGCACAATTTCTACTAGATTTTATTAGTGAAACTATGGGGCCATTCTACTACAACCGTGGCATTTACGATGCTCAAGCATTGCTGCAAGAGCAATTGGAGAATGTGGGGGAGTCTATCTACCAGCTAGAAAAGATACCTCCCAAACTCAAGCGTTAGCTAGTTAAGTGCGCACTTATGTCGCTAAATAAAGAGTCGTGGATGTTAAGTGTTTTTAGATGCTTTAAAGTGTTGTTAAAGTAATCAATATTACTACCTCGGCCACCGTGGGCCTGGCCTATCATGCTGGCACACTGAGCAGCGTCAAAATCGACATATTGTTCATGTTGCTTGTCTGCTACAAAGGTAATTGCATTGATGTCACCATCAGCAGTGGTCACTTTGCATAGATAGGGTAAATAAAACATTGTTACCATTTCTCGTAGCCACAGATGTTTGAAATCGTTTTCTTGAGTTGTTTTTGAAATATGTAAAGCCATGCCTTCACAATGACCGCCATCGCGCAGTGACAAAACTAAACCGGGACATTCTAGGGTGCCTCGGTGCACAGTAGACAGTAAATTAAAACCTCGTTGTAAACCATCAACTTTACCTTGCCTGCTTTCTATGACGTGCATTTCAGGGTTCCATAACAAAGAACCGTAAGCAAAAATCCACAAATCTTCTGGTAAAGGAAACTCTTCTAAATAGTGATCTAACGCTTCTAAAATTTGAGACTGGGGATAAGCTGACATGTTTTTTGGGTGGATTCCTATCAATAAAAAAGCCTACATCCGTTAAGAAGTAGGCCTTATGCTGTCATATCAAAGGCGCTTTGCCAAGGCTTGATGTTGAGGAAAAATTATTTTCTTATGACATTATTTTGTGCAGCAAACTCTGACGCCTTCAATGGGCTGTTATCTTAGATGTAATTTTTAAGAGCTTTTACGTCGACAAAACCTGAGTTGACAGAGTTTTCATGATCAGACAAACAAGGGTAAACATCACCACTAGAGGCCATATAAGCGTTTACTGATAAGCGGTAAGTTTGTGTTGCTTCATTATGGTCAAAATGCGCTTGTAAAAAAAGCTATGAATGTGACACTATGGGCTTCGAAAATACCACAGCGTTGAATGTTATGTCAGCAACACTAAGCCAGTTTTTTATTCGCCTTATGCCATGGTTTTTTGTATGGGTATGGAGCACCGGTTTTTTAGTGGCTAAATTAGGGAAATCCTATGCTGAGCCCTTTACACTATTAAGTTTCCGCTTTGCCTTGGCTTTGGTTGTGTTGTGGGTGATCATCAAAGTTGTTAATTGCGATTGGCCATCTACTTGGCGTTTAGCTTTGCATTGTATGCTGGTGGGTTTGTTGATTCATGGGGTGTACCTGGGCGGTATTTTCCAAGCCATTTCTTTGGGTATGCCAGCTGGACTAAGTGCAATGGTGATAGGATTGCAGCCTCTTACTATGGCCTTGTTTGCTGGGTTGATGCTTGGAGAGCGAGTCACAAAGCGTCAGTGGCTAGGTTTGATCATGGGTTTAGTAGGACTATATTTAGTCTTAGGGGAGCAGTTTTCAATAAACCCAGAGACAGTTTTTGAAGGCTTTTCTGGCTGGTCGCCAGTATTGGTAGGCTCGTCGTTATTGGCTATTGCCTTTGGCACACTGTACCAAAAGAAGTATTGCCATGGGGTAGATTTACTGACCTCCATTTGGTTGCAGTATGCTGCAGCATTAGTGCTAAGTCTTAGTGTGGCCTTTGCCTTTGAAACACGTATTGTGGATTGGCAATGGCAGTTTGTTGTTAGCTTGTCTTGGCAGGTGTTAGCTTTGTCCATTGGCGCAATATTGTTGCTCATGATCATGATACGTCAAGGCGCTGCTGCAAAAGTAGGTAGTTTGTTTTATTTAGTACCACCTGTAGTAGCCATACAGGCGTGGTTTTTGTTTGGCGAAGCGTTAGGTGTTCAAGGATTGTTGGGTATTGTTTTAATTGCTGCAGGTGTAGCACAAGCCATGTGGCCAAGTCGTAACTAGTCATTTATTTTTTTGGAGTTTTTACATGACATCATTAACTGCCGCTTTAACTGGGGCTCTAGATTGTTTTCATAATGAGCAAGCGGATGCAAAGCTTGTTTATGGCCCGCAGCGTCAAGCGGTGCTAAGCCTAAAAAAAGCTGAGCATGCATTTGAAACTATTACCAGTTGGCCAAATTACCAAGCTTCTGATCTGCATCTTCTTGAAAGTATGGCGAAGGAGGCGAATATTGCGCAGATCTATTATAAGGATGAAAGTACTCGTTTTGGTCTAAAAAGCTTTAAAGCCTTAGGTGGCGCTTATGCAGTGACAAGGTTTTTACAAGAACATTTAAGCCTACTTAATGGTAAAGAACCAAGTATGTCTGATTTGTTATCAGGGCATTATAAAGAGCAATTAAAAGACGTCGTTGTAAGTTGTGCTACAGATGGCAATCATGGACGCTCTGTTGCTTGGGGTGCACAAATGTTTGGGTGTCAGTGTATTATTTATATCCATCGTGATGTCTCTGTTGGTCGCCAATCAGCAATGGAGGCTTATGCTGCAAAGGTCATTCGTATTACAGGCAATTATGACGAATCGGTTAGGCAAGCTGCAGTAGATGCAAAAAAATACGATAGGGCCATCATTTCTGACACCAGTTATGAAGGCTATACAAAAGTGCCTGCCAATGTGGCTTTAGGTTATACCGTCATGTTGTCTGAAACCGTGACACAACTTAATGGGCAGATTCCTACTCATGTGTTTATACAAGCAGGAGTAGGCGGTTTAGCGGCTGCTGTATGTGGTTATTTCTGGGATTTATGGGGCGACAAAAGGCCTCGTTTTGTTGTGGTAGAGCCAGAGGCTGCCAACTGTTTGCAAGAAAGTGCAAAAGCAGGCGAGCTTCAAGTGGTTGAAGGTGATCTAGACACTTTGATGGCAGGCTTAGCGTGTGGAGAAGTTTCTCATATCGCTTGGGAAATATTGGACAAGGGTGCAGATGACTTCATCACCTTAAGTGAAGATGCCGTGGCACCTTGTATGCGTGCTTTAGAGCAACATACGCCAAGCATTGAAGCTGGAGAATCTGCTGTAGCAGGTTTGGCAGCATGTATTGTTGGCGCACAAAATGCAAAGTGGCGCTTGGCTTTAGGTCTTGATGAACAAAGTAAAGTACTAGTGCTAGGCACAGAAGGTGCTACTGATCCCGAGCTTTATCAAGAATTAGTTTTTGGTGCATAACATATACTTTAATTGGCTGGGGAAATTAACATGACGCAATACACCTTAACAGAAGCGCCGCAAAGGCAGTTTTCTTTAATTGAGTTTGAACACCGCATGGCGAGAGCGCAAGCGATGATGCGAGCTTTAAATTTAGATGGTGTATTGCTAACAACAGAAACAAATGTGCGTTATTTTTCTGGCTACTTTACGCAATTTTGGCAAAGCCCAACACGGCCTTGGTTTTTGATTTTGCCTGCCACAGGAAAACCTATTGCTGTTATCCCAACCATTGGTGTGGTGGGTATGAGTGACACATGGGTAGATGATGTCCGCGCATGGCCCTCGCCATTTCCAGAAGATGATGGAGTGAGTTTGTTGAGCCAAACTCTAGCCGAACTTCCCAAACGTTTTGGCCGTTTAGGCATGACTCTTGGGCGAGAAACACACTTGCGTATGCCTCAGCAGCAAGTGCAGTCTTTGTATGAATCTAGTGATTTTGAACTGGTTGATGTAAGCCGTGAAGTGCTACATTTGCGCAGTATAAAATCTGCTGCAGAAATTAATCGAGTTGGCCACATTTGCCAAGTGACCTCTAACGCTTTTGCTGCGCTTCCCAAGTTTGCCAGTATAGGTATGACTGAGCGTGATGTGGTGGCAGGTTTCAGAATGGAGCTATTGCGTCAAGGCGCAGATCATTCTCCTTTTATTGTGTCCTCTTCTGGAATGGATGGTTATGATGACATTATTATGGGCCCAACAGACAGGGTAATTGCAGAGGGTGATGTATTAATTATTGATACAGGCACGGTATGGCAAGGCTACTTTTGTGATTTTGACCGAAACTGGTGTTTTGGTGATTGTTCTTCGCAAACAAAGGCTGCTTATGAAGTGGTTTATAAAGCCACAGATGCAGGTTTTGCTGCAGCTAAGCCAGGTAACACTACTAGCGACTTGTATCGGGCTATGTGGCCTATCATGCAAGCTGGTGGTGCCCTAGGTAATGATGTTGGGCGTTTAGGCCATGGCCTAGGCTCTGACCTCACAGAATGGCCATCTAATACAGCGACCGACGAAACCTTGTTGGAAGTAGGCATGATTATGACTTTAGAACCAGGTATGGCTTACCTAAACGGTGATGGAAAAGTCAAACAAATGGTGCATGAAGAGAATATCATCATTACTGAAAATGGTGCACAGTGGCTCTCTACAAGAGCTGCGGCGCAACTACCTTTACTAGGCTAATGAGTATTTTCTACACTGGATAGTGCTTAAGCTTGCTCAAGTTAGATCTTGATAAGCTCTTTGATCCATGCGTCCACAAGAAAATTTGTCGGCGCATTCTTTTTATGGATCACGGCGTAATCGGTGGTGAAGTTAAAATGTTCAGAGCATATAGCTGTCATTTCTCTTCGTTGTACCCATTGTTCTGCATAGTGGGTGGGTAGATAACCTATAAAGCATCCTGTCATAATTAAAAAAGCGACTCCCTCTCTATCGGTTGCAGTAGAGGTGGTTTTTAAAGCCTGATACTGTGATTTGGTAGCTGGGGTTTGAGCATATGCAGGGGCCACTGCATCATGATTTTTCACCAAAGGAATGATATCTAGATGCTTTGTATTATCAAATAGTGGGTGATGGTAGCTGCAATATAATTGAGATTCTTCTTCATATAAGGGGATGTATTCTAATTCGGCAATTTTCCTTAAGCGCGGAATTGCACCTATATGTAAACGGCCATCTAATACCGCTTTTTCAATTTCGTTAGGTGCCATCATACTAATATTTATTCCAATGTCGGTTGCCTTAAGTTTTAATTGGCGCAAAGCATCAGTTATTTTCATGTGTGGCAAGGTAACAAGGTTGTCAGCAATGCCAATATTTAGATCACCTTTGAGTTGATCATGTAACGCGTTAACTTGGGTACGAAAGCCTTCGATGGAAGCAAATAGCTGTAAAATAGCTTCATACACCCGTTGCCCAGATTCAGTGACTGAAAAGCCTGCACGACCACGCTGACATAGGCGCAATCCTAAGCGTGTCTCTAAATCGCTCATAGCCATGCTAATAGCCGCCCGGCTAATGTTCAACTCAACCTCAGCCGCTGCAAAGCCTCCAGCTTCTACCACGGTTTTATAGATTCGCAGAAGTCGCAAGTCAATGTCAGACAACCGATTTAAAATAAGAGGATTGGGCATTTTATTTAGTTAACCATTTAGTTAAGTTAGAACAATTAACTTAGTATTTAATTGTTCTAAGTGCAAGTCTAAACTATAGTTATTATTAATTATGGAGTTTCACCATGAGTTTTGAATCGTTAAGTGGTGGTTTGAGCCGCGAGCAGCTTGAAGCCTACTGGATGCCCTACACGGCTAACCGCCAATTTAAAGACAATCCTCGTATGATTGTGTCTGCAGAGCAAAGCCACTACATTACCGCAGACGGACGTCGTATTTATGACGGGCTTTCAGGCCTTTGGTGCTGTGGATTTGGTCATAATAGGCCAGAAATAGCTGAAGCTGTGTATCAGCAAATGAAAACTATGGATTATGCTCCAGCCTTCCAGCACGGCCACCCCAAAGCCTTTGAACTGGCAGA
>DKMQ01000034.1:10155-12634 GCA_002470565.1 Oceanospirillaceae bacterium UBA7410
GGGGTAAACTTTGGTGGCATTAGTGTAGGTGGTATTGGTGCAAACCGTAAAATGTTTGGCACTGGCATAGACGCTGCACATCTACCTCATACTTTGCTAGCAGAGAATGCCTTTAGTAAAGGCATGCCCAAGCATGGAGCAGATCTTGCTGATCACTTATTGGAAGAAATTGCTTTACATGACGCTTCCAACATTGCAGCTGTGATTGTAGAGCCATTTGCAGGCTCGGCAGGTGTAGTAGTGCCGCCTGAAGGCTACCTTCAACGCTTGCGAAAAATTTGTGATGACCACAACATCTTGTTGATCTTTGACGAAGTCATTACTGGCTTTGGCAGAGCAGGTGCAGCCTTTGGTGCAGATGCATTTGGTGTGATCCCTGACATTATGAACTTAGCCAAAGGCATCACTAACGGTTCTATTCCAATGGGCGCTGTAGTTGCAAAAAGCGAAATATACCAAACCTTTATGGATGCTGGTGGGCCAGAGTATATGGTTGAATTCCCTCATGGCTATACCTATTCAGGGCACCCAGTAGCTTGTGCTGCAGGCTTGGCTGCTATGGATATTTTCGAGAATGATCAGTTAGCTCAAAGAGCTGCAGATCTTGCGCCTCATTTTGAAGATGCCATTCATAGCCTAAAAGGTTTGAACTATGTGAGTGATATTCGAAACTATGGTTTAGCAGGGGCTTTAACCATTGAAGCCTACCCGGGAGAGCCTGCCAGACGTCCTTATGAAATTGCGATGAAAGCATGGGATCTTGGTTTTTATGTGCGCTATGGTGGTGATACTATTCAATTGGGGCCAAACTTTGTGAGTGAAAAAGAAGACATCACTCGCCTAATTAATGCGTTAGGTGACGCTATTTTAAGTTTGGATTAATACGGGGTTAGATATTTAGCCAATGGTGCTTTGCGACATGTAAGAGTACTATTGTAATCAGATAAAAACAAAGTCCAAAAAGTGGACAGTGAGGAAGACAAATGCAAGTTGTAGGACATTTTATTAACGGCGCAATGGTTGCTGATACTGAACGTGTACAAGACGTATTTAACCCAGCTACTGGCGCAGTAGTGCGACAAGTCGCATTGGCAAGTAAAACCACAGTAGAAGAGGCTATCACTGCAGCACAAGCTGCCTTTCCTGCTTGGCGAAATACGCCTGCGCAAAAACGTGCGAAGGTAATGTTCCGTTTTAAGCAGTTGCTTGAAGATAATGCGGACAAAATTTGTGCAGCGTTGACTAACGAGCATGGCAAAGTGTTGGATGATGCCCAGGGTGAGCTAATTCGTGGTATTGAAGTGGTGGAATATGCATGTGGCGCACCTACTTTATTAAAAGGCGAACACAGTAAAAATGTGGGGCCAGCCATTGATAGTTGGTCTGAGTTTCAACCTTTAGGTGTGGTTGCTGGCATTACGCCGTTTAACTTTCCTGCCATGGTGCCAATGTGGATGTTCCCTATGGCTATTGCTTGTGGCAATACATTTATACTCAAGCCCTCAGAGCGTGATCCTAGTGCGCCTTTGCTTATTGGTCAGCTGCTTAAAGAAGCCGGTTTGCCAGATGGTGTATTTAATATCGTTAATGGTGACAAGGTAGCTGTAGACACCATTCTTGAAGATTCGCGTGTGCAGGCAGTAAGCTTTGTAGGCTCAACCCCTATTGCTGAATACATTTATGCCACGGGCACTAAAAATGGTAAGCGTGTACAGGCCCTAGGTGGCGCTAAAAACCACGCTATCATTATGCCAGATGCAGACATGGATAATGCTGTAAACGCGCTTATGGGTGCCGCTTACGGCTCTTGTGGCGAGCGTTGTATGGCTATCTCTGTGGCTGTGTGTGTTGGTGATGCAGCTGCGGATGAACTTGTCGCTAAATTAAAGCCACAAGTAGAAGCTTTAAAAGTGGGCAACGGCACTGATGTTAGTAACGAGATGGGCCCATTGATTACTGCTGCAGCCCAGCAGCGTGTGCGCACTCTAGTAACACAAGGTGTCGAGCAAGGTGCTCAATTAGTAGTAGATGGCCGTGAACTGGTCGTAAAAGGCCATGAAGATGGATTCTTTGTAGGTGGTTGTCTATTTGATAGAGTCACCCAAGATATGGTGGTTTATCAAGAAGAAATCTTCGGCCCAGTGTTGTGTGTTGTGCGTGTTGATACCATGCAAGAAGCCATGAAATTGATTGATGATCATGAGTTTGGTAATGGCACCTGCCTATTTACCCGTGATGGCGAAGCTGCACGTTATTTCTCTGATAATATCAAAGTAGGCATGGTAGGCATTAACGTGCCGTTGCCAGTGCCTGTTGCTTATCATAGCTTTGGTGGTTGGAAGCGCTCTTTGTTTGGTGATTTAGGTGCTCATGGCCCTGACGCTATCCGCTTCTATACACGTCGTAAAACAGTAACTCAGCGCTGGCCTTCCAGTGGTGTACGTGACGGTAAACAGTTTGCATTTCCTTCTTAATGTAA
>DKMQ01000056.1:0-13536 GCA_002470565.1 Oceanospirillaceae bacterium UBA7410
AACTAGTAGTACCTAGTAGCAGACCAACACTAACAGAGGAGATTATTGTTTTTATTTTTTTCATATTTACCTCAATATTATTAAAGCACGCTTCATGAGCATGGCCTAATATACTCCAGCAAGTCCAGACATCAACATATTGCCTTTTAGTCTCATAGACCAAAATGGCATAAAAACTTAGCTTTATATTAGTTTTTAGAAAAACAACGTGCCCTCCTTATCTTTAAAAACGTTTACGGTGAGGCACCGAGCTATTGCCGCTACCCTCCTACATTTAGTTGTAAAGAGCGCCGGGGGTAAGCTAAAGGATTAGCCATGTATTCCACCATGTGGTCCACTTGCTTCAATAAGCGTCTAAAATAAGCTAAATATTTATATAAATCAAAGAAATGGTGGTACCCCTATCAGCCGCACCTCGGCACACGAATCCACCGCTGTGGCTGCTCCCTTCCAGGCCTGACCAGGTTTACGGTTTATCGTTGCGTGGGGACCAATAGGGCTACCATAACGATCACAATCGATCGATTGCGAGGTGCGCAGTATAGGCAAAAAGCCTATGATTCTCAAGTGATTTTTATACAGATTGTATAATAATATGGCCTTTACACGCCGTAGCTAACATAAGGCAAAAACTCCACCTGTTGCGCCTGCTCTCCTGATGTATTTACTTTTATTACCGCTAGGCCATGCCCTTCCATGGCGGTGCTTAGCACCCCTGAGTTTTGATTAGTCATCGCCTCTATCACCAAGCCTGCCTGCGCATGAGGCAACACCCTTACCCGCAGGTATTCTTGTCTTTCGCTTGGTTTTTTGGGAGGGTTCACCAAATGCGCAGTTAAACTATAGCCTTTGTTATCTCTGCAGCCTTGTAGCGCTAGTAGAAAGGGCCTAGCCATTATCATAAAGGTCACCAACACACTGGCAGGGTTGCCTGGCAAACCAAAAAATGGGGTGTGTTTTACACGACCAAAGGCCAGTGGTTTACCTGGCTTTATCGCTAGTTTCCAAACGTCTAGCTGACCTAGGGTTTCTACTGCCCCTTTTACATGGTCTTCTTCGCCTTCGGACACACCACCACTGGTAATAATAATGTCTGCCTGGTCTGCTGCCAAAGCTAGGGCGTTTTCAGTGGTAGAGCGCTCATCAGTAATAATGCCTATGTCTACTAGATCCATGCCTAGCTGGTCTATTAGTCCTGCTAATAAAAAGCGGTTTGAATTATAGATTTGGCCAGTTTTTAGGGCTTGGCCTGGATTTACTAGCTCGCTGCCCGTGGAGGCTATGGCTATTTTTAGACGACGATACACGTCTACATGCTCTATGCCCATCGATGCCAACACTCCCAAGTGCCTTGCTTCAAGCTTGGTGCCTATTTCACATACCACTTGTCCTGTGGTGATGTCTTGGGCTTTTAGGCGTATAAACTGGCCTTGCTTTTGTCCTTGCTGCAATGCGCTTTGGCGGATGCAAATGCCCCCTTCTACTTTGTCCACATCTTCTTGAATCACCACAAGCTGTGCATTAGCTGGCACTTGCGCCCCAGTAAATATACGAGCACAGGTATGGGGCTCTAATGCTTGGGGCACTTGTCCTGCCGCTATGCGCTGGCTCACTGGTATTGCAGCTAGGTGCACATCTTCTGTGCGCATGGCATAGCCGTCCATAGCGCTGTTATCCGCTGGGGGCACATCTACCATTGATATCACAGGGGTACTTAATACCCGACCTACGGCATAAAATAAAGACACCCGTTGCGTGCTAAGGGTGCATGTTGCAGCTTGCATTATTTGCTGCTGCGCATCAGCTACGCTGGTAAGGCTAGTTTTGTTAGTAATAGTAGGCATTACGAAGTTAAATCATTGGATGAGTGAAAGGTCACCATTTCTACAAAGTTACAGGGTTTATGCCGGCTGTCTAGTTGTTCACAAATAATGCCATTCCATGCTGTTTTGCACGCTCCTGTAGAGCCTGGCATGCTAAAAATCACGGTGCGATTAGCCACACCTGCCACAGTGCGAGACTGTATGGTAGAAGTGCCAATTTCTGTAAAAGATAAGCTTCTAAACAGCTCACCAAAGCCTTCAATCACCTGGTCAAACAATGGCAATAATGCATCAGGGGTGGTGTCTCTTGCGGTAAAGCCTGTACCACCGGTTACTAGCACCGCGTGCACGTTGATATCTGCTATCCAGCCACTCACAGCAGCACGTATTTGATACACATCATCTTTTACAATGGCGTGTTGTGCTAGTTGGTGCCCTGCCCCACGTAAAAGCTCTATCAGCGTGGCCCCAGATTTATCAGTAGCCACAGTGCGAGTGTCAGACACTGTTAATACAGCAATGTTAATGGGCTTTTGTGGCGAGCTAGTGTTGGTCATGAGTGCCTCTGGGTCTTGGCTTAACAGTAAAAATAACACCTTTAGTATACAGTCTGTTTGGTTCAGATTGTATAGGCAGTTGCCTTAGTTACTAGTAATATCAGTGGCTAGGCCACCCCTCCAGCACTTATGCAACTTTAGTCTCACTTACTAAGGTCTAATTTTCAATATTCCCCAGTTCTCTAGACTAGGTAGCAACCTAGAGGCACCTACGCACAAACTGCTGGCAGTGTTCATCTGGGCTTAACAACAATAAATTGGAGTTTGCCATGACAGATGTAAAATCTGAAGACACAAATAAAAAGACGGGCTGGTCTCGTCGTGATGTGTTGAAAGCCACGTCAGCTGGAGCCGCAGCAGGCGCTACACCTATGTTCTTTACTCAAAATGCATGGGCTGAAGAAGCAATTGGTAACTACCCTGTTAAAGGTAGTGAAGTTGTACTTGGTTTTAACGTTCCACAAACTGGCGCATACGCAGACGAAGGCGCTGATGAATTACGTGCCTACAAGCTAGCTGTTAAGCATTTGAACAACGGTGGCGGCATGCTCGACACCCTTAAGCCAAGCAAATTGACCGGTAACGGCATTTTGGGTAAAAAAGTTACTTATGTAACGGGTGACACACAAACTAACGCTGATGCTTCTCGCACCTCTGCTCGTCGTATGATCGAGCGTGATAAAGTAATCATGGTTACTGGTGGTTCTTCTTCTGGTATCGCTATTGCACAGCAGTACTTGTGTAATGAGCTAGGCATTATCTTTATGTGTGGTTTGACTCACTCAAACGACACTACAGGTAAGGACAAGCAGCGTTATGGCTTCCGCCATTTCTTCAACGCTCACATGACAGGTAAGGCACTTTCTCCTGTATTGAGCAAAGAATACGGCAAAGACCGTCGTGCTTTCCACCTAACAGCTGACTATTCTTGGGGCCACACCCAGCAAGAGTCTATGCAAGAGTTTACCGAGAAAGAAGGTTGGTCTACTGCTGGCAACATCATGACGCCATTGAAGACTACTGACTTCTCTCAGTACTTGTCTCAAGTATTGAACTCAGACGCAGACGTTCTAATCTTGAACCACTACGGCGCGAACATGGTTAACTCTCTAACCAACGCTGTAAACTTCGGCATGCGTGACATGCAGAAAAACGGTAAGAACCTAGAAATAGTAGTGCCTTTATACAGTCGTTTGATGGCTAAAGGTGCTGGTTCTGCAAACATCGACGGTGTATTAGGCACCTCGGGTTGGAACTGGGCTCTACAAGATGAAGGTTCTCAAGTATTTGTTAAAACCTTTACTGATGAATATGGATTCCCACCTTCACAGGCTGCTCACACTTGTTACGTACAGACGCTTTTGTATGCTAACGCATGTGAAATGGCAGGTACTTTCTACCCACCAGAAGTTATCAAAGCCCTTGAAGACTTTAAATTCACTGGCGCTGGTAACGGCGAAACCTTATACCGTGGTTCTGATCACCAGTGTATTAAGGACATCTTGGTTATGCAGGGTAAATCACCTTCTGCACGTACCAGCGAATTCGACTATCTTAAGATCGTTGATGAAGTTGATGCTGCAACCGTGGACTATGATCCAGCCATCTTTGGCGGTGAGTTAGGCCCATACATCCCAGCATAAGCTAGATGTATTGACCCAGACGGGCCAGTTTAATGCTGGCCCGTTTTTATTTTACTTAATATAAAATTACATCAACATGACCTTGCCACAGCAACCAATGGGAGTATCTCCACAATGGATATGACGCTCAACGCTTTTACTCTATCTATCTTAACCGGCCTACAGCTGGGTTCCATTTACGTGCTCATTGCTCTGGGCCTTACACTTATTTTTGGTACTTTGGGCGTAGTTAACTTTGCCCACGGTGCCCTTTATCTCATCGCTATTTATTTGGCTGTGAGTATCAATAATGCTCTAGGTTTTGGCCTGGCGCTGATTATAGTGCCTCCTGTGCTGTTTATAATCGGGGTGCTTTTGGAACGCGGCTTAATTCAGCGTTTCTATGACCGGCCACACACTGATCAAATCTTGGTAACCTTTGGCTTAGCCATCGTTTTGCAAGAGTTTCTTAAGTGGGTATTTGGTGCTAACAATATTCCGTTTACCATCCCTGCTTGGGGTAACGGCATTATCTTTATGCATGAATACCTACCATTCTTAGAGGGTTTTGTAGTGTATCCCAAGTGGCGCATGATATTGGTAGTAGTCGCTATCGTTACTGTATCAGCCGTATTTGCTCTATTACACCTTACCCGCTTTGGTTTGGTTATTCGTGCAGGTATGCGTGATGCAGAAATGCTGCAGTTCCTTGGTGTTAACATTAACCGTCGCTTTATGGTGGTGTTTGGCTTAGGTGCCATGATTGCAGGTATCGCTGGTGTATTTGGCGGGCCGGTAACTCAAGTATCACCAGAAGTAGGCATGCAGTTACTTGTGCCTTCATTCTTGATTGTAGTAATTGGCGGCATGGGCTCCCTGGGTGGCGCTGTGTTAGCTGGTATATTGATTGGTATGGCGCAAAGCTTCACAGCACCTTACATCTACATTAATACCATTATTATCTACCTAATCACTGTAATCATCTTATTGGTTCGCCCTCGTGGTTTATTAGGTGCCAAAGGAGTATTTGAATAATGTTGAATCAAGATAACTTTTGGCAACACAACAAAGCTGTACTTTTGTTTGCTTTAGTCGCCTTAACCATGCCTTTATGGTTCCCAATTATGGGTGGATACTCAGGCCTAGATACTAAGATCATGATCTTTTGTATTTTTGTGGTAGGTTTTGATATTTTGCTAGGTTTTACTGGCTACTTGTCTTTTGGACACGCTGCCTTCTTTGGTATTTCCGCTTATGTTACTGGCATTATGTTGAAGAGCTTCTCTGATAACATTATTCCAGCAATATTAGTGGCCGTTTTAGCTGCCACGGTTGTGGCTGTGATTATTGGTTTGCTTACGCTAAAAAGAACAGGTATTTATTTTTCTATTCTTACCTTAGCTTTTGCCGAAATGTTCGACTCAATGGCTATGTCTATGTTGCAAAAATGGACTGGCGGTGAAAACGGTCTAACAGGCATGCCTACACCTATGTTGTTTAACTTGAAAATGCAGGGCGACACGGTATTTTACTTTGTTACCTTTATGGCTATCTTCTTGTTTTACATGGCTAAGCGTATTGAACGCTCGCCTGTAGGTTTAATGATGAAAGCTATTAAGTGTAACCAAACCCGCTTGGAGTTCACTGGTATCAACGCCCGTAAATACAAGCTATTAGCCTTTGTAATAAGCGCTGTATATGCTGCGATTGCTGGCGCCTTAATGGTGGTTTATGAGCCTTTTGTAGGCCATGAATTCTTAGGTTGGCATCAGTCTGGCGAAGTCGTCATCATGTCTGTCATCGGTGGCGTAGGCACTTTAGTTGGCCCTATGTTAGGTGCAGGTTTCATGTTGTACTTTGAAAACGTATTGTCTGTAGACCTTGGAGAACAGTGGTTACTTGTTCTAGGTGCAATCTTTATGGCTGTTGTTGTGTTTATGCCTGGTGGCTTTATGGAAGGCATTGCTCGCCTGAAAAAGCGTTATTTCACTACCGTTGACGGCGAATAAGGAACTGAATCATGGCTATATTAGATATACATCAAGTATCTTTAAGTTTTGGTGGTTTAAAAGCCTTACAAAACGTGAATTTAAAAATTGAAAAAGGCACCACTCACGCTCTTATCGGGCCTAACGGTGCTGGTAAATCAACGTTATTGAACGTGTTAACAGGCATGCTTAAGCCTGATGATGGTTCAGTAATGTTTGATGGCAAACCACTGCTTAATGTGAACTCGTTTGACATTAACCAGCTTGGCATTGCTAAGGTTTTCCAAACGCCAGCTGTGTTCCCAGAAATGACTGTGTTACAAAACGTAACCATTCCTGTGTTTGCAGCTAGAGACGGGTCTTTTAATCTGAATATGTTTGAGGGTCGTGCCAAACAGCGCCCTCTTATCGAATTTGCAGAACAACAGATCTGTGAGCTAGGCTTAGAAAAACACATGTACTCTTTGGCAGGTAGTTTGTCACGTGGTGATAAGCGTCGTTTAGAAATGGCTATTTGTTTGGCTAACAAGCCACGCTTATTGTTACTTGACGAACCTACTGCCGGCATGGCTCGCCATGAAACAGAGAAAACCATTGAACTGCTTAATAGCATGCAAGATGGCATCACCAAAGTGATTGTTGAACATGACATGAATGTGGTTTTCTCTTTGGCAGAAAAGATTTCTGTGTTAGCTCAAGGCCAAATTATTGCTGAAGGTACTCCAGACGAAATCAAGGGTCATCCTAAAGTTATTGAAGCCTATCTTGGCGAAGCTCAAGTTTAATAAGCGCATAAGGAAACATACTATGAAACAAAGTACACCAGACGCGCCTCAGCCCTTCTTTTCTTGCCGTGAGCTAAATGCCTTTTATGGTGAAAGCTACGTAGTGCAAGGGGTGTCTTTTGACATCCCAGAAGGTGACATTGTGGCCCTACTAGGCCGCAACGGTGCCGGTAAAACCTCTACCCTAAGAGCGATTGCTAGAGCAGCTCAACCTGCTCTTAGCAGTGGTGAGATTTGGCTAAACGGCCAAGCTTTACATAACATGAAAGCCTTTGAAGCAGCTCGCGCTGGCGTTCAATTGGTCTGTGAAGACCGTCGCATCATTCCAGGTGTGACCGTAGAAGAAAACTTAATTTTGGCGCAAATTGCGCAACCTTTAGGCTGGACTCTTGAAAAGATCTACGGGCATTTCCCAAAGCTGGAAGAAAGACGCAAGCAAGAAGCCTCTTCTCTTTCTGGTGGCGAGCAGCAGATGCTAGCCTTAGCACGCGCATTGGCAAGAGATGTAAAGCTTCTTTTGCTTGATGAGCCGTATGAAGGCTTGGCACCTGTGATCGTGCAAGAAATTGAACGTATGCTTAAAGAAGTTAAATCTATGGGCATTACCACTGTCATCGTTGAGCAAAATGCTGTGGCCGCGCTTAAGCTAGCCGACCATGCCATTATCATCGATTCTGGTGAGATAGTGTTTACTGGTACAGCTCAAGAAGTGTTGGATAACAAAGCACTTCGTGAAGAGTATCTAGCGGTTTAATACTGCGTTTAATATAACCTTACCTAGGCCAATGACCACATTGCCTAGGTAAGCTTTAGACTAACCTTTGACTTAACCATTTGCCTTAACTATTAAATGACTTCTTGTCTTTTATTACTTCTTTTGTAAAGCCTTTAGCAACACGCCTTCACGTAAAGCCCCCGTAGAAAAATAAATCCGATCTAAGTTTAAGCTGCGCATGATGCCCATGAGTATGGCATAGCCTGCAGGCAACACTTCACCGCGATCTCCTCGCACTCCTTCAATACTCACATCATCTAAATAATCAAAAGCTAACAACTGCTGCTCTATGTTTGCCATTGATGCCCTATTTAGATAAGCCATACCGCCCTCTTCTAGTGCGCTCAGTGCGATTAATGCCTTCATGGTGCCAGATGAACCAATACACACCTGCCATCCACTCCAAATAGCTTCTGAGGCGCCTAAGGAATTTGATTTAGATGACTCTATAATAGCCTGAGCTGCCTCAATGGCATTTTGGAGATGGGCATTATTAATTTTGCGTTGTGGGAAATAATCATGACTAAAAGCCACGCATCCCATTGGGAAACTTTGTAATTGATTTGGACTATTTTTACCCAGCACAAGCTCAGTGCTACCACCACCTATATCAATCACTAGCTTTTCAAAGGGTTTGTGGGGTGCAATGGCTAGGTCACTGGTGACTCCAGTAAAAATTAATGCAGCCTCTTCTTCACCACTAAGTACGTTTATATCTGCGCCCAATATCACTTTTGCTGCAGTAATAAAATCAGCTCTATTTTGTGCTACCCGTAAGGTATTAGTGGCCACTACAAAACGGTGTTTGGGCGATACTTTTTCAAGCATAGGGGCCAAACGCACAAGACACTCTAGCCCCCTTTCAATAGATTCTTGACTTAAAACGTTGTGCTCATTTAAACCTGCTGCTAATTGAACCTTTTCTCCAATCCTACTCACCACCCTATAAGGCACGTGACTAGTATCTACTACAGTCACGTGAAAACTATTAGAACCAAGGTCGATGGCAGCGGCTAAATAAGTCAAAATTAGTCATCCAAAAAGTATGATTTATCAGTGTATCAAACAATTATTCATAGGCCAATTATACTTATTAGTTTGATCATACGAAGCCTTAATATTAGATTTCTATTGATTGCGCCAAACTAGTGCAAAGCCACCGACTAATTATTCTAAACGCACCAAAAACGTTATCCGAAGAAATCCAATAGAATATAAGTTAATCATAAGCATATGATTTATATGGTAATTATAAATTTGGCACGATTATAGCAATAGTGACATTAGTAATCACAACAACTTAACGAGAACCCCATGGAAAATAACCTATATGAACTCCAGTTTGCCCTGGACACTTTTTACTTTTTAATTTGTGGCGCCTTAGTTATGTGGATGGCAGCTGGCTTTGCCATGCTTGAAGCAGGTTTGGTGCGCAGTAAAAACACAACAGAAATTCTCACTAAAAACTTTGCGTTATATGCCATTGCTTGTGCCATGTATCTCATCATGGGTTATCAGATTATGTATGGTGGAGGCTGGCTTTTAGGAGACATCCATACTATTGATACGACACAAGTGTTAGCGGATTCTGCCACAGAAGGTTTTGGTGGTGCTTCGGTGTATTCTTCAGCTTCAGATTTTTTCTTTCAGGTTGTATTCGTTGCCACCGCTATGTCTATTGTGTCTGGCGCAGTAGCTGAGCGAATGAAACTATGGTCATTTTTAGCCTTTGCCGTTGTGATGACTGGTTTTATATACCCTATGGAAGGCGCATGGACTTGGAATGGTGAAGACGTATTTGGTTGGTACAACCTTGGAGAGCTTGGTTTTTCAGACTTTGCTGGCTCCGGCATTGTGCACATGGCAGGTGCTGCTGCGGCTCTAGCGGGTGTGCTTTTGTTAGGTGCACGTATAGGCAAGTATGGCCCTGATGGAAAGATTAAGGCGATCCCGGGTGCTAACCTCCCTATGGCTACCTTAGGCACTTTTATTTTGTGGATGGGTTGGTTTGGCTTTAACGGTGGCTCTGTACTTAAGTTAGGCGACATCAACTCTGCTCACTCTGTAGCTATGGTGTTTCTAAACACAAACGCAGCAGCTGCAGCAGGTGCCATTGCCGCACTTCTAGTGGCTCGCTTGAAGTTTGGCAAAGCCGATCTCACCATGATGCTAAACGGCGCGCTAGCAGGCCTGGTTACTATTACCGCAGAGCCATCTACTCCTACAGCTCTTGAAGCTAGTCTTTTTGGCGCCTTAGGTGGTGTGTTGGTGGTGTTTAGTATTTTAGCCTTAGACAAACTAAAACTAGATGACCCTGTAGGTGCAATTTCGGTGCACGGTAGTGCTGGATTGTTAGGTTTAATGTTAGTCCCTGTTACTAATTCAGGAGCTACGTTTATGGGCCAAATGATAGGTGCTGCCACTATATTTGCTTGGGTATTTGGAACCAGCTTTATTGTGTGGTTTATCATTAAGAGCGTATTTGGCATTCGTGTTACCAAAGAAGATGAATATACTGGTGTAGACGTTTCAGAATGTGGTGTTGAAGCCTACCCAGAGTTCACCAAACGCTAGTTTCTATTTGAAACTAAGGCCTGTCAAAACTAACAAAAGGTGTTCGCTGTCTTTTGTTAGTTTTTCTAATTGTCTTTTATGCGTTTTTTAATAATCTTTTAACAGACGCAAAGCATCATAAAGTGCGGCATGCACATTACGCCCCGCCCAAGCATCACCAATGCGATACAAGTGGTACTTACCCTTCTCATTAAGCTCTAATAGCTGAGGTTGGTTTCTTCTTAACCCTTCAAAATCTACTTCACCTAAATTACGACTCATGGGCAACAACTCATGAAATAATTCATCATTGGCCAAAGTGCCATTTTCTACCACCACTTGTTCTACCATACGTGTTTGGTAGAGGTTACTGTATTCATTCCACAAGGTGGCCTCTAATCCCACGCCTTGTTTAATCACCTTTACTAGCTCCCAGTCTGGTGTAATGCTGGCATTCAATGAGTATAAACCTCGTAAGTAATGTGGGAAGTTTACGTCCCCTACTTCACGTCCTATATGCCTATGGGGTGATACCAGCTCTAAAGCATGAGCGCCATTTTGCAGCATAAATTCAGCACAACTCATGCCTGCATGTGAGCCTGTTTCATCATAAAACAACACGTTTTTTGCAGGTTTTACCTGCCCTGATAAAATATCCCAGCTACTAGTCATTAATGCTGAGGCAGATTTAATAGGCAGCTCTAAAGGAACACCACCCGTTGCTACCACCACCATATGGGGCTCGTAACACTCAACCGTTTGCGCATCGGCCCATGTTTCAAATTGAAACTGCACACCTAACACTTGGCATTCGCTATAAAGCCACTGACTTACTGAGTGCAGCTCTTGGCGACGTTTGGCGCGTGCAGCTAGGTTCATTTGCCCGCCTACCTTTGCCGTTGCTTCCAATATAGTCACTTGATGGCCTCTACTGGCCAAAACTCTTGCAGCCTCCAAACCCGCAATGCCTGCCCCTGCAACGACTATGCGCTTATTGGGATGATTACTTATTGCAATAATGTGTGGCAGTTGAGCTTCACGTCCAGTGGCTACATTATGCATACATAGGGCTTCACCCATTTCATGCAAACGATCTAAGCAATAACCGGCACCCACACACGGGCGGATACGGTGCTCTTGGCCTGCCATTATTTTA
The DNA here is from genome assembly GCA_002470565.1 of Oceanospirillaceae bacterium UBA7410. Lineage (GTDB taxonomy): Bacteria > Pseudomonadota > Gammaproteobacteria > Pseudomonadales > Balneatricaceae > Njordibacter. Next base: position 11,260 of record DKMQ01000056.1, read on the forward strand.
TTAACAATATGCGGATCAGCCATGTGGCCACGAGTCATGCCGATCACATCTACTAAACCTGCAGCTACAGCATGGCGAGCTGTGGCCACGTCTGTCACTCGAGTTGCGTGAAGCACCGGTAATTCAAGCTGTTGTTTTAGCCGCCCTGCTAAGTTTAGATAAGGCGAAGTTGGATTACCCGTGGGCGGTATACAATCGGCTAGGCCCATGTCAGTAGTAAGATGTCCACCCACAAAATTGAAAAAATCTAGTTGATTAGTAGCCTGTAAGGCCTTGGCGACGGTTAAGCATGCAGCTTCATCTAAGCCTTTTTTACCACCGTTATCAGCATTGCTATGACGCAGAAAATCATCACCCGTCATACGTATGCCCACAATAAAATCGGGGCCAACAGATTGGCGAATGCTTTCTAACAAACGATAAATAAACTCTAACCTGCCTTCTAAACCACCAGCAAAGTCATTATCTGGGTGATTAAACTCTGGGGTCCAAAATTGATCTATCAAATGGCCATAGGCCATGAGCTCGATACCATCTAAACCCGCTTGAGCACAACGATAAACTGCTCGGCTGTAATCTTCCAAAATGCGCTTGATATCGCCATCTATAATCTTCGCAGGCACACTGCCATGGGGCCTTTCAGCCAAAGCCATCGGCGCCACTGGAGGCAACCAGTGCTCTACATCAAACCGTGTGCGACGGCCTAAATGAGTGAGCTGACACATAATGGCTGCACCTTCATCGTGCACGCCTTGGGCTAGCTCTTTAATCCATGGTGTCACCAAGTCTTGGCTTAAATCAATTTGTGAAAATGCGGCTGGAGAATCTGCTGATACAGTGCTAGAACCGCCAAACATAGTAAGGCCCACACCCCCTTTGGCTTTTTCTTGATGATAAAGGCGATAGCGCTCTTTAGGCATCCTATCTTCAATATAGCCTGGTGCATGAGCGCTACTCATCAAACGATTACGCAATGTGAGGTGCTTAAGCTGATAAGTTTCTAATAAGGGGTCAGTGGTCATGTTCATAAATTAATAATCTTCGTTTAGGCCACCATCATCTGGTATTTCAGACTCACGACGCGCAATAAAATCTAACAATTGTTCATTAATGGCCTGATCTATTTTAGGTTCTTCATATTCATCTAGCTTTGCCTTGGCTAAATTGAGCGCCCTTTCTGTAATGCTCTTAGAACCATTAGCCATCCACTGTTCAATGTTATTATTATCTAATAGTTTGGGCATGTAAAAGGCCCGCTGGAAATTGTCTTGTGTGTGGGGGTGGCCAAGGTAGTGTCCACCTGGCCCCACATCTCGCACAGCAGCCAAAGCCTCATCAAAATCATCCCACCTTGGTCCCTGCGCCATACGATATGCCATAGCACATTGTTCGGCATCCACCATAAATTTGGCCACAGAGCAGTGCATACCTGCTTCATTCCAGCCTGCTGAGTGCCAAATATAATTGGCTCCAGACATCATCACAGCCATTAGGTTTACGCCACTTTCGTAGCCTGCTTGGGCATCCAGTACTTTAGCACCACCTAAGGTATTAGAGGTGCGCCAAGGCACGTTGTAATGCCGTGCCATTTGACCTATTAAAAAATTCATTAAACAAATTTCTGGTGTCCCCGCCATAGGCGCTCCAGACTGCATAGATACCGTCGCTAAATAATGGCCATAAACTGCAGGCGCGCCTTTTCTCACCACTTGGGTATAAGCCAAGGCCGACAAAGCTTCAGCATTAAGCTGCACCACTGCAGGCACCGTAGATGCTGGCGTATTAGCGCCGCCCAAAACAAAAGGAGAGCAAAGTACTGGCTGGTTGCGCTTCACAAACGCTCTAAGGGCTCCCAACATAGTTGCATCCCATACTAAGGGCGAGTTACCGTTAATGTTGCCCGTAGTGACGGGATGGTCGTCTATGTAGCCTTTACCAAACAAAATATCACACATATCCATGACATCTTCTGCATTTTTTCCAGAGGTTGTCATACCCATGAAAGTTTTGTCTGAATACTTCATAGAAGAATGAGTAATGCGTAAATGCCGCCACGGAACGGCATGATCCATAGGCTCTACGATATGATGAGCTGATGAATGCAGGGCTGGGCTCATGTGGGCTAGCTTATGAAACATAGCCAGATCATCAAGGGTAGGATTGCGTCGTTTATCTTCTAGGTCTCGTAAAAAAGGCGCCCCTGTCATAGGCACAAACATACAATTGCGCCCACCTAGCTTAAGGTTTTTTTCTGGATCACGAGCATGGTATTCAACA
>DKMQ01000056.1:13599-22429 GCA_002470565.1 Oceanospirillaceae bacterium UBA7410
TACTCTAGCTCCTGCTTTGCGCCAATCTTCTAGTGCTATTGGGTCTCGAAATATCACCCCCACTTCTTCTAATATGGCCATTGAAGCATCGTCGATTTTGGCTATTTGGTCTGCATCCATCGGTTCGGTATAAGGTAGGCCATGGCGTAAATGAGGTAACATTTGTTCAATGTTATGGCTACGTAGTGCCTGTCTGTTGGCACGCCCGCCGCTACGCTGACCACGCACCGGCTTTGTTGCCTGTTCAAATGCTCTTGTCATGCTCACTCCTACCCAATATTAATGTTATAAGTTATGTATTTTTGCGGTAACATTCAAACTACATTTTCATATCAATACATAACCTAATGTTATTATTAACGACGCTAAAGCGAAGCATAAGATAACAAGGAGAATGACTTTGTTACGTAAGCAATTACCTGGTATTAACGGCTTAGTCACCTTTGAAGCTGCAGCAAGGCATTTAAGCTTTACCCTAGCTGCCAGTGAGCTTTGTGTTTCTCAAGCTGCTGTGAGTAGGCAAGTAAAACGACTAGAGGAACAATTGGGGTGTAGCGTATTTCATAGAGCACAACGCCGTATAGAGCTTACCAAAGATGGCCATAAGCTTTTCCAAGCAGTTACCATGGGTTTGGGCCATATTGCCACGGTAAGTAATGATATACGCCGTACAAAATCTACCGGCCAAATTACCATTGCTTCTACTTTGGCATTTTCAAGTTTTTGGTTAATGCCTCGCATACGGGCATTTCACCAACAATACCCTGATGTAAAAGTGCACGTTATTGCTTCTGATAATGCCCAAGAATTGCGTTCAGACAAGGTTGATCTAGCCCTTACCTGTGGTAACAATCAGCTGCAGGGCAATGAAACTCACTACTTATTCTCTGAGCAGGCTTACCCTGTTTGCAGCCCAGAGTATCTGCGTGATAAAGAAAAACCACAAACAGCGGCTGATGTACTTCAACACCGATTGTTACATTTAGATGAACAACTGTGGGATAACATTGGCTGGGATGCTATTGACTGGCCAGCGTGGTTAAAACATTTTGATGTGCAAGACTTAGACAACAAAGGAGGCTTTAAAATACCTGCAGGCTTCACCTTCAATAACTACCCTATGTTGATTCAAGCGGTGCTAGAAGGTGAAGGGATTGCATTGGGTTTTGAGCACACTACCGGAGACTTAGTGGCTCAAGGAAAGCTAATTCGTCTCACTGACCAAACATGGGACACAGGCCGTGGTTACTATCTGGCTATTAAATCTAACTTGGCTCATCACCCTGATGTGCAAGCTTTAAGCCAGTGGTTGTTAAATAGTTTTTAGCCTTCTTTACCCGCTCTCATTTCTTGTAAGGCTATGGTAGCGCTTACGCCAATATTAGTAATTATTTTAGGTGGCATCCAGCTTGGGCCAGTTTGGGTTAGCTGCTGCTGGAGTAGCTTACTGTTTTGACCTAAGGCTAATTCGGCTAATAATTTACCAGAAGCGGTGCCACGAGCTATACCTAGGCCATTTTGACATACGGCGGCAAATACATTGGGCTGGCATTCTCCAAAGAAGCTTGCTTCGTTATTAGACATACATAACAACCCTCCCCAGGTATCTTCAAGCTCAAGCTCTGGTAACATATAAAAACGGCGTTTAAAGCTACTTTCATGTTGGGCCTTTATATTTTTTAGCTGAGATTGCCCATATTTAAGGCCAGGGTTACAAGTGAATACACTACGGATAAGTAATCTTTGATCTGCAGTGCGCCGAATCGTTGCACCTGCCGGGTGTGAAGGAATTAATCCCCAGCTCTTTTGCCCACCTAAACGTTTTTGTTGATCTTCATTCATGGGGCCAGTCATGCTGCCATAGGTACACACATGCACCAAACGACCTTTTTGCTGACCAAAACTTTGTGCAAATCCGTTATTACACAGCAGCACTTGAGCTGTAGTAATTTGACCATGGGGCGTTTTTAATACATGCGGCTTTATTGGGCTTTGGCTTGGCTTGCCTTTTTTGCCACTAACACTCCCCCAAACGTATTCTGTAACTGGCGTGTTTTCATATAAGCTCACATTATCTGGCAGGTGATCTGCACAGCCTTGCACAAATGCTGCGGGCTGCATCATTACGGTACCTGGGGTAAACACACCACTGTGGTAATAGCTTAAGCCTGTCATGTCTTGCATCTGTTGTTTTGATAAAAGGCTAAATGGCTCATTTAGAGTCTCTAAGCCTTTACCATAGGCTAATAGACTCTTACTACCAGTGGCTGAAGTAGCCCCATGTATTTTTCCTGTTTCACTCCAGTCACATGCAATATTGTGCTCTTCAACTACGCTTTTAGCATAGGCAATGCCTGAGCGATTAAAGGCGATCATATTATGATCGGTCTGTGCATGGGTGGTATAGGAGTGGCTATTTAAGGTGTGGGGCAAATCAATCATAAACCCAGAGTTGCGCCCAGAAGACGCCATAGCAATAGCTAAAGCGTCTAATAAAACAATGTGCTTATCAGGTGCAAGCTGGGCCAAGCGCCTGGCTGCAGCAAGGCCAGTAAAGCCTGCGCCAATGACCACTATATCAGCCTTAATAGCGCCTTTAAGGGTGGCACTTGGCTGTCTTTTAGGCAGATTTTTATACCAACCACAGTCATTTTCATAGTTGGGAAGAAGCGTAGCAAGTGCCATTAATCTAGTTCCGAATCTGATTCAAAGGATAAGTCTAACCAGATGGTTTTTGTTTCTGTGTACTGGTCATGGGCTTGTAGTGAGTTGTCACGACCGCCAAATCCTGATTGTTTAAAGCCACCAAAAGGCGTTGTCATATCCCCTTCGCTATAGCAATTTACACTCACAGTACCTGCCTTAATAGCCTTGGCTACGTTAATAGCGCGGCGACCATTGCTAGTGAATACGCTCGCATGTAAGCCATAACAAGTATCGTTTGCCAGCGCTACTGCCTGTGCTGCAGTGTTCACTGTCATTACTGAAAGCACTGGGCCAAAGACTTCTTCTTGGGCAATAGACATATTTGATGTCACTTCATCAAAAATTGTCGGCTCAATAAACAAACCTTGGGCCAACTCCCCTTCAAGTTTAATCTGCTTACCACCCAAAATGAGCTTAGCACCTTGTTGCTTTGCGCCTTCTATGTAGCTCATCACCTTAGCGAAGTGTTCTTGGCTGATCATAGCACCAAGGGCATTACGTGGGTCCATAGGGTCACCAGTAATCCAATCACGCGCCTTTTCAATCACTTTTTCCAGCAATTGATCCTTTATCGCGCTGTGTACTATGAGGCGTGAATTAGACGAACAGTTTTCACCCATATTCCAAAATACTGCGTTAACCACGTGTTCTGCTACTTCATCTAAGCGCTCCGCATCATCTAGTACGATACAAGGGTTTTTACCACCACACTCTAGCACTACGCGTTTTAAGTTGCTTTGAGCTGAGTATTGCAGAAATAATCGGCCTACTTCTGTGGAACCTGTAAAGGACACTGCATCAATGTCGCTATGCAAACCTAAACTTTTACCACAGGTTTCACCCATGCCAGGCAGCACGTTAATCACGCCTGCAGGTACGCCAGCTTGATGGGCTAATTGAGCCAAACGTAAGCAGGTCATACTGGTTTGTTCGGCAGGTTTGAGGATGACACTATTACCTGAGGCAAGTGCCGGGCCTAGCTTCCACGCTGCCATAAGCATTGGGAAATTCCATGGCAATACACAGGCCACTACACCGATAGGCTCACGCTGTATTAGGCCCATAGCAGCATCGCCAGAGGGTGATATTTGGTCATAAATTTTATCAATCGCTTCGGCATGCCATTGAATACAATCAATGGTTTCAGGCACATCAATAGTCACACAATCTTTAATTGGCTTGCCACTTTCAAGGGCTTCCATTACGGCAAGTTGCGCTGCATTACGCTTGATTAGCTTGATGAATTTGATCATCACTTGTTTGCGCTGGCTGGGGTGCTTTTTGCTCCATACACCTGCTTCGAAGGCTTGGCGTGCCTTTGCTACAGCAACATCAACATCCTTACTATCACACGCGCTAATTTGCGCCAAGACTTGCCCAGTGGCAGGGTTTATTGTGGCGAAGGTTTCGCTACTAATAGCGGGTGTGTAAGTGCCATTGATAAAAGCGTTAGTAGGAAAATCCATTTGCGCCGCAAGGGCAAGGTATTCTGTTTGAGTTAACATGAGGTTATGCCTTTTGTGAAGAGTTACAAATTTGTGCAATGGTGGTTTTTACGGTGCGAACAGTCACTTCAAATTCTCGTTTAAGCTCTTTGTTCATGTCCCGAAGTGGCTTACGTACAGGGCCTGTAATAATGCCTTCTAATTGACAGCCATATTTAATGCACTGAACAAATTTACCCCCTTGTTCAAGGGTTTGCATAAGAGGCAATAATGCCGTCATGATCTTACGTCCTTTAACAAAGTCTTGCTCTATGACACACGCATGATAAAGGGCGTAATGTTCTTTGGGTAGAAAGTTAGCAGCCCCTGCTACCCAACTAGTTGCACCCCATGCAAAAAACTCCAAAGCTTGGTCATCCATACCACAACTAAGCTGAATATGAGGAAAGCGACGAGCTAGTAAATGCACCCGATTAATGTCTCCACTACTTTCCTTAATAGCGCAAAAATTAGGCCGCATACTTAAACGTTCCATACACGCTTCATCCATAGGCGCACCTGTGCGATCTGGAAAGTTATACAACATAATGGGCAAGTCTGTAGCACGCTCTACTGATAAACAGTGGCGCACTAATTCTTCTGAGGTGGGAATGGCGTAATATGGCGCACCCAGTAATAAGCAATCAGCGCCTGCTTTATGTGCCTCTTGGGCAAAATAAATAGCATCTTCAGTGCGCAAAGCTCCTACACCTGCAATTAATGGCACTCTGCCTGCTACTGCTTCTTTGGCTAGATGAAATGTACGTACACGCTCGGCTTTGTCCATGGCATAGTATTCACCTGTAGTACCACCCACTATAATGCCCTGCACACCCGCATTAATCGCACCGTCTATAATAGACATAGTGCCTGCTTCATTGATGGAGAAGTCGTCATTAAAGTGCGTGATGACCGGAACATATATACCGTTGAATTGCATAGTAATCTCTTATTATCTAATGATCTAAATGTTATTAATTGATTAAGCTGATCAAAAACACTAGTAGTTTAGAAGCTGCTAACAGCGTGGGTCAAACGACATAAAAGCCAATGCATACATTACATGATGTTATACAAAGCTTTCAACAAAATTATTGCCATAACACCTGATTAGAACAGACCACTTATACATAAAGAATAATATACAATTTACATTAGATGAGGGTGTATTTAATGTTGTTAGTGACATTATTATTGTATGCTTGCATTAGTATTATCCTTTTCACGCTCAGCTACCATGTGCACTATTTCATGCAACTTCACATACACCCAAGCACCCTTGAATTAGGTCAAAGTCGCTGGCAAAACTACCTTTGTCTTGCGGCAGATCCTTTTAGTCAATATGCCTTTCATGCTGCCTTAGAAGAAAGTGGCAGCGTGGGCGGCGATAGCGGTTGGCAGCCGCTGCATCTTGAGATAAAAGACGACGGACAACCCATTGCGTTGATTCCAAGTTATGTAAAAACTAACTCTTGGGGCGAATATGTGTTTGATTTTGAATGGGCCAATGCCTATGAGCGCAATGGCTTAGATTATTATCCCAAGCTTATTAGCGCTGTACCTTTTACCCCTTGTGCAGGCCCTCGAGTGTTGCTAGCTAAAGATGCAGATTTAACCAAAGTATTGTCTTTTTTAAGCCAACAGCTGCCCCATATGTGCGCTCAACTCAAATTAAGTAGTTGGCATTGGTTGTTTGCACAAGAACCTGATTGGCAATTTGCCAAAGCACAATCATGGCATCAGCGTACAGGTTGTCAGTACCACTGGTACAACCATAACTACGGCCAATTTGAAGACTTTACTGCCAAGCTTACCTCGCGCAAGCGTAAATCAATCAAAAAGGAACGCCGTGTTATTGCCGAACAAGACATTACATTTACTTGGCAGCAAGGCCAAGAGATTAGCTTACAGTCGCTAAAAGAGTTTTATGCTTGCTACCAAAGTACCTATTTAAAACGCAGGCAACAAGGTTATTTGACCTATGAGTTTTTCTGCGCCTTACTCACTCAAATGCCTGACAAATTATTATTAGTCACTGCTTCAAATCCATCAACACCTTTAGCTTATGCATTATTTTTTGTAGATGATAAAACTCTTTATGGGCGTTATTGGGGCTGCTTAGAAGAAGTGGAGTTTTTGCATTTTGAAACTTGTTATTATCAGGGCATTGATTATTGTATCGCCAATAACATTGCACATTTTGATGCAGGTGCCCAAGGTGAGCACAAACTGGCCAGAGGGTTTATACCCAAAACCACACATTCTTATCATTATTTAGCAGAAAAAGGCTTTGAGGGTGCTATTGAACAATTTTGCGCTACCGAAGAAGAGCAAATAACTGGGTATATGCAATGGGCACATACCGCACTACCCTACAAAGCGCAGCTGTGATCTTGATAGATGCAGCACAGTCTTTGCTTTGACCTTTTAGTCATCATTCAAGCCTTACTTGACCCCCATACCTACAAGCTCTAATCTGGTTGCATATAAATCAAACAAACGTTTTAATTATGCCTTCTCCTACCTCCTCATCGCTTTACCCCCACTTACTGGCCCCTTTAGATCTAGGTTTTACCCACTTAAAAAACCGCGTCATTATGGGCTCAATGCACACAGGTTTAGAAGAAGCTAAAGATGGTTTTGAACGTTTAGCGCAGTATTTTGCTGAACGCGCTCGTGGTGGTGTGGGCCTTATCGTCACTGGTGGTATTTCACCAAACCAACAAGGCTTAACCTTTGTAGGGTCTGCAGCGCTTGATGATGAAAAAAAAGTGGCCCAGCACCAATTGATCACTAGTGCCGTGCATCAAGCTGGAAGTAAGATCTGTATGCAGATATTGCATACAGGACGCTATGCCTATAGCCCTAATGCTATTGCTCCATCGGCTATCAAAGCTCCTATTAGCCCTTTCACACCTAAAGAAGTAGCAAACGAAGACATCGAGCAGCAAATAGAAGATTTCGCCCAAACTGCAAGGCTGGCCCAAAGTGCGGGTTATGATGGCGTAGAAATCATGGGTAGTGAAGGCTATTTTTTAAATCAATTTATTGTCACACGCACTAACCACCGTGATGATGAATGGGGCGGCAGCTATGACAATCGCATACGCCTTGCTGTTGAAGTGGTTAAACGTGTACGAGCTGCTGTGGGTGAACAATTCATCATCATTTATCGCCTGTCTATGCTGGACTTAGTGCCTGAAGGCAGTGATTTTGAAGAAGTGGTACAGCTGGCTAAAGCCATCGAAAAAGCTGGGGCCACCATGATTAATACGGGTATTGGCTGGCATGAAGCTCGTATCCCTACCATCGCCACCAAAGTACCCCGTGCCGCTTTTACATGGGTCACCAACAAAGTACGCAAACACTTAACTGTGCCTGTGATTACCTCTAATCGAATCAACACTCCAGAAGTAGCTGAACAAGTATTGGCTAACGGTGATGCTGACTTAATTTCTATGGCACGGCCTTTTTTAGCCGATCCAGAGTTTGTTAATAAAGCAGCCGCAGGTCAATCAGAGCGCATTAACACCTGCATTGGCTGCAACCAGGCCTGCTTGGATCATGTATTTAATGGCAAAGTGAGTAGCTGTTTAGTAAACCCAAGGGCGTGTGAAGAAACACGCATTATTATTGCCCCTGCCCAAGCACAAAAGGCCATTGCTATTATAGGCGCAGGTCCTGCCGGTTTGGCTTGTGCGGTGACAGCAGCCCAGCGTGGCCATAAGGTCACACTATATGATGCGGGTGAACAGATTGGTGGCCAGTTTAATATTGCTAAGCGTATCCCAGGTAAAGAAGAGTTTTCTGAAACTTTGCGCTATTTTTCTGTAATGCTCTCTGAGCTTAATGTCACTGTAAAACTTAACACCTACTTAAGCACACAGCAGTTAAACGATCTGCACGTCGATGAATTAGTATTGGCCACAGGCATCACCCCACGAGGCCTGGATATTCCAGGGCATGACCATGCTAAGGTGATTAGCTACTTAGATGTTGTTAAAGGGGCTTATGTAGGTAAAAAGGTGGCTATTATTGGCGCTGGAGGCATTGGTTTTGATGTTGCTGAATTTTTATCCCATGGTGATAGAGAACCCAGTACAAATATTGCACAATTTATGTCTCAATGGGGCATTGATATGACAATGACCGCACGTGGTGGCGTAGCGTCTATGACTCCAGACATTGAAGCCTCCACTCGAGAGATTCATTTATTACAGAGAAAAGCCAGTAAAGTAGGTGCAGGTTTAGGTAAAACCACAGGTTGGATACACCGTGCAGGCTTACAGCAAAAGCAAGTAAATATGGTTTCAGAATGTGACTATATAGCTATTGACAATAGTGGTCTACATTTGACAATAGCTGGCAAAAGCAAAACATTAGATGTAGAGCATATTATTGTGTGCGCAGGCCAAGACTCTAACCGTTTGTTATGTGAAGGTTTAAAGCGTGAGTATCACTTGATTGGTGGGGCAGAAAAAGCCACGCAGTTGGATGCTAAACGGGCCATTCGCCAAGGTACTCTTTTGGCTATAAAGTTATAATCCATCACACATAAATTATAAAACTAATGACCTAAGCCTGATAGATCAGGTCATTAGTTTTAGCAAGTAACCCAACACCTGCTCAATTATTTAGCA
>DKMQ01000101.1 GCA_002470565.1 Oceanospirillaceae bacterium UBA7410
TAATAGAACCAGCTCCACAAGTATCGAAAACAGCTACAGCAAAGGGTAAAACAAGTGCCATTGCTAATACTCAAATGTTCGACCTTGTTGAAATTTTAAAAATTGAATTACAACAATTACGAGGACAAGTGGAGCAGCTTACTTATAGCTTAGAGCGACTCAAGTTAGATCAAAAAGAACGGTACCTTGACCTAGACCGCAGAGTTATGAGTTTATCAGCTGCGTCCGTTGTGACTAATAGCACTCAACTAGCATCAACGCTGAGCCAGGCAGGCAATAATGGTAACGTCACTCCTACAGTGTCCTTTGACGTTGCTTTGGAGCCTCCTGTAATAACTGCGCAAGCATACGATCCGGAAGCTGAAAAGGCTGATTATAAGGCCGCTTTTACTCTGATCAGAGAACGCCAATATGATGCGTCTACTGAGGCTTTACTTGCATTTATAAAAAATTACCCACAAGGTTTATTGCTTGGTAATGCTTATTACTGGTTAGGAGAGGTATACATGGTTCAAGGTGATGCGTCATTAGCTGCGATATCTTTTGAATATGTCATCAGTGAGTTTCCAGAGCATAGGAAAATCCCAGATGCTCTATATAAAGCAGGGGTGGCGTATCAAAATTTAGGTGACATGGCTAAAGCCAATGAATTGTTAAATCGGGTTTTGCTAGAGTACACTGATTCTTCTGCAGCTCGTTTAGCCCAAGAGAGAGTCAACTAGAATGTCTAACAAATCTTCCTTGTTGATGAGCCATACAGATATTTCTGCAAGAGTATTAGTACAGGAACACCTTGCCCATGAACATTTACGAACGATGCCTGTTGTTCAAGATATAGAAGCACAAAAAGATCGGATTAAAAAACTACTTATAAAAAATGATGCAAGCTTAGTAGCACATTATTATACTGACGCGTTAGTGCAGGAGCTGGCAGAAGAAACGGGAGGTTGTGTATCTGATTCCCTAGAAATGGCACGTTTTGGTAGCCATTGTTCCGCGTCAACGTTAGTCGTTGCTGGGGTTCATTTTATGGGTGAAACGGCAAAAATTCTTAGCCCCAAAAAACGAGTTTTAGTGCCTACTTTAGAAGCCACATGTTCTCTTGATATTGGCTGTCCTGCCGATGAATTTACAGCTTTTTGTGATGCGCACCCGGATCACACTGTAGTGGTTTATGCCAATACATCAGCTGCTGTTAAGGCTCGTGCAGACTGGGTAGTTACTTCAGGCATTGCAGTGAAACTAATGGAATATTTGGCCACAGAAGGTAAACCTATAATCTGGGGGCCAGATCAACATTTAGGTCGATATATTGCTAATAAGACAGGCACTGAAATGTTACTTTGGCAAGGCTCGTGTATCGTTCATGACGAATTTAAAGTAATAGGGGTGAAAAATCTAAAACAGGTTTACCCCAATGCTGCTGTATTGGTTCATCCTGAGTCGTCTTATGCTATGGCAGAAATTGCAGATTTTGTAGGTTCGACCACGCAATTGATTAAAGCTGCACAAGAACTTCCTAATAAAGAGTTTATTGTAGCAACCGATCGTGGTATTTTTTATAAAATGCAACAAGCTGCTCCAGATAAACTCCTCATGGAAGCCCCCACAGCAGGCAATAGCGCCACGTGTCGAAGCTGCGCACATTGTCCTTGGATGGCGATGAATGACTTAGACAAAATAGAACAAGTGTTATTATTTGGGCATAATGAAATTGTAATTGATCCAATGCTACAACAGCGGGCTTTAAAACCTTTAAAGCGACTAATGGATTTTGCAGCTGTTAATTAAAATAGTCTAAGCGATAATAGGCCAGAACGATATTTGGCCTATTAATAGGTGCTACGGGAAACTCTTATGAGCAGTGATATTACACTTGGTGTACGACGATGGCATCAGCTGCTAGATACACAAGGTCTACAATGCCCTCTACCTCTTTTAAAGGCTAAACGAGCGTTAAGCCAATTAGAAGTAGGCCAAACACTTAAAGTGCTAGCTACAGACGCTGGATCACAAAGAGATTTTTCAGCTTGGACTCGGTTAGCAGGTCATAACTTACATCAAAATCAATGTGTTGACGGCGTTTATCACTACCTCATTGAAAAAACAATTTAGGATGTTACATGTTTAAAGTATTTAGGGCTTGGTTGGATCATTTTTTTGCTGATGAGCAGGCATTATTGTTAGTGGTACTGTTAGCTGTAGGCTTGTCTGCGATATTGATTTTTGGGGCTACTTTAACACCAGTTTTTGCTAGCATAATCTTAGCTTACTTAATTTTTGGTTTGGTGCAGTGGCTAGAACGTTTTGGGGTTAACCATTTACCTGCTGTTTGGGGTATATATAGCTTATTTATAGCATTGCTTGTGGCATTCATTTTTGTTTTGCTGCCCTTACTTTGGAATCAAGCCTCCGACTTGCTAAGTGATTTGCCACTAATGCTTGAAAAGCTAAGGGACCTACTGATGCTTGTGCCAGAGAAATATCCTCAACTAGTCAGTGCAGTGCAAGTTAAGCAAATGTCTGATGCTGCTATGGCTGAGTTTGGTAACGCTGGACAATTGTTAGTTTCTTTTTCATTAGCCTCAATTGGACAATCGCTCACCTGGTTAGTCTACTTGGTATTGGTACCTATTTTGGTGTTTTTCTTTCTTAAAGACGCCCATATGATGGTGTCTTGGTTCACTTCGTTTTTACCTATAAAACGTAATGTGTTGAGCCATGTTTGGCTTGAGATGGACCAACAAATTGGCAATTATGTTCGAGGTAAAGTGCTTGAAATTTTGATTGTAGGTATTGTGTCTTACATTGTATTCTTATGGCTAGGGTTGGATTATGCAGCACTATTAGCTATGGTTGTTGGCTTATCAGTGCTTATCCCGTATATAGGTGCCACGATTGTGACTATTCCAGTTGCCCTGATTGCTTATGTGCAATGGGGCGTTTCATCAGAATTTTATTCCTTAATGATCGCTTATGGCATTATCCAAGCACTTGATGGGAATGTGCTTGTACCACTACTTTTCTCAGAAGCGGTAAACTTGCACCCCGTTGCTATAATCGTAGCTGTTTTATTCTTTGGTAGTTTGTGGGGGCTTTGGGGTGTGTTTTTTGCCATTCCTTTGGCCACATTAATTAAAGCTGTTATGAACGCCTGGCCTAAGACGTTGCTAGTTGATTAAGGCAGTCTAAAACCAATTGAGCGTGTTGAGGCACTTTTACCGAGCGCCACTCTTGTATCAAGATGCCATCAGGGCTTATGAGAAAGGTACTGCGATCAATGCCCATGTATTCTTTGCCATAAAGCTTTTTCAATTTAATGACATCAAATATGGCGCATAAAGCTTCACTTTCATCGCTAATTAATTCAAAGTTGTACGTATGTTTGGCTTTAAATTTTTCATGCTTTTTAATAGAATCTCTAGAGATTCCATACACTTTACAGTTAAGTGCTTCAAACTCGCTCAGTAAGTTGTTGAAGTCATGACCTTCCGTAGTACACCCTGGAGTATCATCTTTTGGGTAAAAATAAAGTACTACAAATTGGCCTTTATGTTCATCTAAGTTGAATTCACTCTGGCTTGTCGCTGGGGCTTTTATTTGTGGAACAGATTGTCCAATACTAATGCTCATATGGGTAGTCTCAATTAAAAGTGTTATGATGTGATTTTTGTACCATCTTAAACAACTGGATGACATTTTGAAACAACAAGGTTTTGGATCTACGCGAACTCTTTCGCTATTTTTAGCATCAATGATACTAGTGGGCTGCTCAGGCAAGCCTATTGTCAATAGTGGTGACGATAGTGTATTTAGAAATAAAAGTCTAGATTATGCAAAGTCTAAAGTGATTGATAGGATTCAGGTGCCACAAAATTTAAGTGGTGCTCAAATACAAAGCGATCTACTCACTATCCCTGCTTCACAGGCCCTTGCACAATCAAATGGTATCAAAGCGGCTCCACGGCCTGATTTTGTTTTTGCTCAAGCTGGTAATGAATCGGCACATTTAACAGGAAGTTCTAACCTTAAGCAGATTAGCGTAGCGGGCAGCCTATCTAAGGTACAAGGGCAGGTCGCTCAGTTTTGGTCAAATCAAGCTGTTGCTATAGAGGCAGTATCCAATGTAAAAACTGTTGAAACGCAATGGTTTTCTTTGTCTGACAATCTTAATTCTGATAATTTCATCAGTCGCTGGATTAGAAGCTTAACCAAAGCTGATGATGACATAGCATATGGGCGAGTGAAAGTTGAGTTAAAAGAAATACCAAATAATCGGGTCCAATTGTCGTTATACTTTTTACAATTTACTCAATTGGAAATCACACAAAATAAAGTGATCGATTGGCAAGACTCCGGTCGTACGCTAGCGAATGAGTCTGAAATCACATTTGAATTATTGCGCTACCTAAGTCACACATCTAAAGTGGCGCAAATAATGGATGAAAAATCCCAAAAGTACCAGATTCCCTTAATTGGGAAAGATCAATTTGATCAACCTTTAGTTCAATTGAATATGTCTTACAAAGACGCTTTTCCCAAGGTTCTTAACGCTATGTCTGCATTTGACGTAGGTAGTTATGATGAAGAGTTAAAAACTATATATTTCACCCACACTAGTCATGTGCGTTCAGTTGAAAAAACTGGGTCTAAATCTAGTGGAATGCTAGGCTGGTTCAAAGACTTGCATAGTGGCAATGGTAATGCAGATAAATCACGTGGAATAAAACTAGACACATCATTGCTAGGTGGCGACGCAATTGAAGAGCCTATTAAAGACCTGACCATCTATTCTGCTAATTCGCAGCTAGCTACTACAACAAGTTTAGCTGATAAAAAGGGTTTTAAAGTTTGGATGGGTGGAAAAGTGGTCTACGTATTCGAAGATGAAGACCAGGGTAATGTGAGTGAGACGGGAGAATATACCTATGTTGGCCAGTTCCAATTGAGTTTTCAAACCACGTTGACTAGCGTTTATTTGCAAGTGCTAGATAATCAAGGACAACCTGCTGCTAAAGTGTATGCACAAGAAATTCTTTCAAAATTACAGTCAGAGATTAATAAGTAATTTTTTATAGGAACATTAAAGCATGGATGCAGTTATATTAGATGCAGCAACGTTAGGCCTTGAAGATCTAGATATTAACCCTCTAAGAGCTACTGTTGATAATTTGTACTGTTACCAGCAGACTCAGCCCATCGATACGCTTAGGCGCCTTGCAGGCGCGCAAATAGTCTTAGTTAATAAGGTTGTATTAGATGCTAGCGTGCTTTGTCAATTACCCCTTCTCAAACACATTATTGTACTTGCTACAGGGGTTGATAACGTTGACCTAAGCGCAGCCAAAAAGTTGGGTATTAGTGTGCAAAACTGTCGTGCCTATGGAGTAGATTCAGTGGCGCAGCATTGTTTAATGTTGATGCTTACTTTGAGCACTCGAATGCTCAGCTATCGCCGCGCAATCAAGCATGGTGACTGGAGCAAAAGTGCGCAGTTTTGCATGTTAGATTATCCTGTTGAAAGTTTGTCTGGCAAAACCCTAGGTATTGTAGGATATGGCGATCTGGGTAAGGGTGTTGCTGATTTAGCTTTGGCATTTGGTATGAAGATATTGATTGCCCAAAGACCAGGTAATAACTTGGAGCCTGAGTTAGGTCGTATACCTTTAGACAAGATGTTGCCACAAGTAGATATTTTATCTTTGCATTGTCCTCTCACTCAAGATACAACTGATTTAATCGGTTGGTCTGAGTTGTGCGCTTTACCTAATTCGGCTTTTCTTATCAACTGCGCACGAGGTGGTGTGGTCAATGAATTAGCTTTGCTTAAAGCTTTAGATAAAGGCCAGATAGCAGGAGCAGGTATTGATGTTTTGACCCAAGAGCCACCGCCCAAAAACCATCCTTTGTTAACCGTACAAAGAGAAAATTTAATCATTACTCCCCACACCGCTTGGGCAAGTAGAAAAGCTCGACAAGCTATTTTGTCTCAAGCTCAAGAAAACATAATGAGCATGAAGCTTGGTCAAAATTTGATTCGTCAACTCTAAGTGTTTGATTTTAAAAAGTGTCAATAGTTGACGGTTAAAAAATCGTCTTTTTTTGCTTATGTTCTTGTTATTTTTTCTTGACATCTATAACTCATTGAATTTTATAGTGCCTGTTGTGGACATTTTTTAAAGCACACTCAAGAGATAAATTAATTCCTTATAATATCTGATATTTACTGATTGACATCTATAACCTATTGATTTATATGGCTAAAAATAAACTTGGTTGTTTTTTGACCAGTTTGTTGACAGTGCCTGTATAGGGGGCTTTGGGGCTTTTTTCCAATATTTGTTAACAGTGTTATCCACAGGTTGTGTGCATAAAATTAGTAAGTGCTTAAACTCAATGGTTTGTTGCTGAAGTTGACGTTAGTAAACTTTAATAATGTCATCTTTGAGTGTTTTTTTTATCTTTTTTGTTGATATAATTATCATAATTACGAAGACTTTTTAATCATAATTTAAGGAAGAAAATGAAATTTTTTAGACTAAT
>DKMQ01000106.1:0-1809 GCA_002470565.1 Oceanospirillaceae bacterium UBA7410
ACACTAAAACCAAAAAGGCGCCAAGGGCGCCTTTTAATTAACAAGTACTACATGCAGATAAGTTAAAAGCTACATCACCAAATGGCGAATATCACCTAACAACTTACCAAGGTATTGCGTAAAACGAGCAGCATCAGCACCATTGACCGCACGATGATCATAAGATAAAGACAAAGGCATCATTAACTTTGGCTCAAACTCGCTACCATTCCAGCGCGGTTGCATTTCAGCTTTAGACACACCCAAAATCGCCACCTCTGGCGTATTCACTATCGGTGTAAACGCGGTACCACCAATACTGCCTAAGCTAGAGATTGTAAAGCAACCTCCCTGCATATCTGCAGGCATTAGCTTTTTGTCTTTTGCTTTGGCGCCCATAGCTATGAGCTCTTCTGAAAGCTGCCAGATAGACTTTTTATCAACATCACGAATCACAGGTACCATCAGTCCAGCTGGGGTATCAACAGCAACACCGATATGGACATAATGCTTTTGAATAATGTGCTCGCCATCGTTATCTAAGGACACATTGAACTGCGGAAACTCTCGCAAGGCCATCGCACAGGCTTTTAGCATGAAGGGTAAAGGTGTAACTTTGGTACCCTTTTTCTCTGCTTCTGCCTTTATGCTTTTACGGAAGACTTCAAGTTCAGTGATATCAGCATGATCAAACTGAGTAACGTGAGGTACGTTAAGCCAACTACGGGTCATATTTTGCGCCGTAATACGTTTGATCTTACTCATTTTAATATGATCAACTTCACCAAACTGACTAAAGTCGATCGCTGGCGGCTGCTCTATACCCACACCTTGACCGGCAGATAAAGCAGGCTGAAGCATTTTCTGCTTCACAAACACCTGAACATCCTCTTTAAGCACACGGCCTCTAGGCCCTGTTGCAGAAACCTGACCTAGATCTACACCTAGCTCTCTAGCTAACATGCGCACAGCCGGGCCTGCATGAGCTGCACTTCCATCCCTAACTGGCGCAGCTGCAGATACTTTAGGTGCGGGAGCTTTAGCAGGCGACACAACTTTTTGGGCTACAGCGGCCTTACTAACTTGAGCCGTAACAGCAACACTTGGAGCTTTCACTTGAGTTACTGGCTCATCAGCCTTAATGGTTTCGTTAGAAGCAGCCATTAGCACCGCAATGGTATCTCCTACATTAACTTTTTGGCCCTCTGCTACTTTAAGTTCTAGCACAGTGCCTGCAAAATTGACTGGAATTTCCATAGAGGCTTTGTCTGTTTCAAGTACAACCAGACTATCGCCATCAGACAGCTGGTCGCCCACCTTAACGGAAATCTCAATGATTTCTACATCAGTGGCGCCACCTAAATCTGGCACTAACGCTAGACGCTCAGACTCCACCGAACTGGCAGGCTCAGACTCTTTTACTGCCAAAACTGGTGCTGGCGATACAACCTCCACTTCGGCAGTAGCAGCTGCAACCTCTTCAGCTTTAACATCTATTACTTGTGCATCGGCAGAATCGCCATGCGCAGCTTCAATTTCTATCATCACGTCACCCATGCTGCAGGTGTCGCCTTCTTTGAGTAGGATGGCTTTGATAGTGCCCGCACTTGATGCTGGAATCTCCATTGACGCTTTATCAGTCTCAACGACTATAATAGAGTCTCCTTCATCTACCACATCCCCAACAGCTACACAGATTTCGATCACTTCTACACTTTGCGCGCCGCCCATATCTGGGATCATCATATTACTTGTTGCCATGTCTTTGTCCTCTTTTCGTCAGCAGCTTACAGGTGAACAGGATTAGGCTTGTCACTGTCGATATTGAAC
>DKMQ01000106.1:1921-9879 GCA_002470565.1 Oceanospirillaceae bacterium UBA7410
TGCTTTCACATAGTCTGTGGCAGCAATTACTGGGCCTGCATGAGCTGAGAAGCACTCTTCTACATAGCTTTGTTTAGGCTGCGCCTCTGGATGGAGCATATTCCAACGACTAATATCTTGGGCATTGCGACCCAATTCGTTAAAGCTCGTTGCACTCCAGACATCTGAACCAATCTCAAAGTCTTTCGCCAAAATTTCTGCAGCAGCTTCAACTTCTCGTAAGATAGTGCCACTACCAAGCAACTGCACACGCTTTTTAGCTTTAGGCTTAATTTCTTTTAATAAGTACATCCCCTTAATGATGCCTTCCTCACAGCCGATAGGCATATCAGGCTGAATGTAGTTTTCGTTCATCACAGTAATGTAGTAAAACTTATTTTCTTTTAAATCATACATGCGGTGCAGGCCATCTTGAATGATGACAGTAAGCTCATAAGCGTATGTAGGATCATAAGTAACGCAGTTGGGGATTAGGTTACCTAAAATATGGCTGTGTCCATCTTCGTGTTGCAAACCTTCGCCGTTCAAAGTGGTACGACCAGCGGTGGCACCTATTAGGAAGCCACGCGCCTGACTGTCGCCAGCTGCCCATGCAATATCTCCAATACGCTGGAAACCAAACATAGAATAGAAAATGTAAAACGGAATCATGGCGTAATTGTTATTACTGTATGAAGTAGCACACGCCAACCATGCTGACATGGCGCCTGCTTCGTTAATACCTTCTTCTAAAATTTGCCCAGCCTGATCTTCTCGGTAATACATCACCTGATCCGAATCATGAGGCACGTACTTTTGGCCCTCTGCGGTATAAATACCTAGTTGACGAAACATACCTTCCATACCAAAGGTGCGCGCTTCATCTGGCACAATAGGCACAACACGCTTACCAATTTCTTTATCTTTAACCAAGGTGGTTAGGGTACGAACAAATGACATGGTCGTAGATATTTCACGCTTGCCGCTAGATTTTAATTGCCCACCTAATGATTTTAAGCTGGGTGTATTAAGTGATTCAAAATCACTACGACGACTAGGTAATACTCCACCTAAAGACTCGCGTCTTGCGCGCATATACTTCATTTCAGGCGTATCTTCTGCAGGCCTGTAATAGGGTACATTTTTAATTTGATCACGCGTTAACGGAATATTAAAACGCTGGCAAAAGCTTTCCATTTCATCCATATCAAGCTTTTTAAGAGAATGGGTCGGGTTCTTTGCTTCACCTGATTTACCCATGCCATAGCCCTTAACGGTTTGGGCTAAGATCACTGTAGGGCGACCAACAGTGTGAGTGGCTTCGTGGTAGGCCGCATAAACCTTATAAGGATCATGCCCACCGCGGTTAAGCTTCATAATATCTTCGTCAGAGTAATCTGCTACCATTTCTAGTAGTTCAGGATACTTACCAAAGAAGTGCTCACGCGTGTAAGCTCCACCCATGGCTTTATAGTTTTGTAGCTCTCCATCAACCACTTCATTCATGCGCTTTTGTAGTAAACCTGTTGTGTCACGCTCTAATAAAGGATCCCAATGGCGGCCCCAAAGCACTTTGATCACATGCCAGCCTGCACCCTTAAAGATGCTCTCAAGCTCTTGTACAACCTTGCCGTTACCACGCACAGGGCCGTCTAAGCGTTGTAAATTACAGTTGATTACAAAAATAAGATTGTCTAGCTTCTCGCGAGCTGCAAGAGAAATGCACCCCAAAGATTCTGGCTCATCACATTCGCCATCACCCAAAAATGCCCAAACCTTACGGTCGCCATTATCTACTAAACCACGCTGCTGCTGGTAGCGCATAATGTGAGCTTGATGAATCGCCTGCAACGGACCTAAGCCCATAGAAACCGTAGGAAACTGCCAGTAGTCAGGCATTAGCCAAGGGTGTGGGTAAGAAGATAAACCATTGCCATCTACTTCACGGCGAAAATTATCCATTTGCTCATCACTTAAGCGCCCTTCTAGATAAGAACGTGCATAGATGCCAGGAGAAATATGGCCTTGAAAGAAGACCAGATCGCCTTCTTGTTGATCTGTATTACCACGGAAAAAGTAGTTAAAACCTACATCATATAAAGTAGCCGACGAGGAGAAGCTAGCAATGTGGCCACCTAAACCATCGTCATTATCATTTGCTCTCATTACCATAGCCATGGCATTCCAGCGAATTAATGAACGAATACGACGCTCTATAAATAGATCACCTGGCATAAGCTGCTCATCGCCTGGAGCAATGCTGTTTACGTAAGGTGTAGTAAGGGAATTTTCTACTTTTGCACCCTGCAACCGGGCTTGTTCGCCCAACTGCGCCAGAATAAAACGGGCACGATCAGCACCTTCGTTTTTTATTACTGATGTCAAAGCATCCAACCACTCTTGTGTTTCGATTGGATCAATATCTGAATGAGACTGCAACACATTACTCTCCTGTCTACTTCTGCTGAAGCTTTTTGCTTCCGCACACTAAAAAGATATGTAGTAATACTACAATATTTACATAAATAATGCCAATTTAAGCCGGTTAAAAGTCGCTAGAGTAAATGTTTTACATTTTATTACTAAACACCATAACGCCTCATACCAAGCCTATAAGGAACCAATACTTCCCCCTGCCTCGTAATAGACTCTTTAATAAATGTCAAATGATAAACCAGTAAGTTAAAAGCTTTTATACCCACTTTATAAACCTACACACTCAAACATGCGTATACTTTACTTACATTTAATATTGGCATTAGCATACCAGTAACGTTAACATTTGTACTCTAAACCTTTGTAAAGGCTGTGGTATCATATTGCCCGTTACACCACACCTCTAGCACCTAGCATGGAATCTTCAATGCCTACAAATAACGATCTTAACAACCATTATCTTAAAGCCGACCTACAAAGCAACGTAGCCGCAGCTTTGCTAGAAGATGTAGGTGAAGGAGACATTACAGCACGTCTTATTCCAGCAGATGAAATGGCTTGTGCTACGGTAATTACCCGTGAAGAGGCTACCATTTGTGGTGTCGACTGGGTGAATGAAGTGGCACTGCAAGTAGATCCTAGCATCGTCATAGATTGGATGGTGTCTGACGGTCAACACGCACAAGCTAATCAAATATTGTTCAAAGCCACTGGCAATGCTCGCAGCCTACTTACCTTTGAACGATGCGCTCTTAATTTTTTACAATGTTTGTCAGGCACTGCAAGCACTGCCTATTATTACGCCAATTTGGTAGCTGATACACAAGTAAAACTATTGGACACGCGCAAGACGATTCCAGGCTTACGCAAAGCCCAGAAATATGCCGTGGCTTGTGGCCAATGCTTTAACCACCGTATTGGGCTATATGATGCGTTTTTGATCAAAGAGAACCACATAGCAGCTTGTGGCGGCATAAGCCAAGCCATTGCTACGGCTAGACAGCAAGAGCCGACTAAACCTGTGGAAGTGGAAGTGGAATCTATGGATGAGCTAAAACAAGCACTGGATGCCAATGCAGATCGGATCATGTTGGACAATTTCACCTTAAGTGACATGACAGAAGCTGTAAAGCTTGCAGCAGGACGAGCTCAACTGGAAGCCTCTGGCGGAATTACTGAGCATACTCTGCTCCCCATAGCTCAAACAGGGGTAGATTATATTTCTATTGGCGCATTAACCAAAGATTGTCGCGCCATTGATTTGTCTATGCGCTTTGTTTAAAACAACATTAGATGATCAAGCGAGAGCTTGATACCAATTTCTTCACCAATTTCATGATTATGGTGGGAATCAGCAAAGCAGGAGATGGTCTGATTTCCTGCTATTAACACCCGATATAAAAAGTGCGTTCCCCTAAAGCGCTTACTGATAATACGACCTGTTATAGGGCTATCATCTAAATGAAGCACGTCATCTGGGCGAATAAACACTTCTGCACTTTGTCCAATGGGAAAACCATGAGGACGGTCACTACACAATTCACCTATGGGTGATTGCACACAAGTGTCACTAATAACATTACAGGCCAAAAAGTCGCCTTCGCCTATAAAATCAGCTACAAATCTGCCATCTGGCTTGTGATAAATATTGTACGCCGTATCCCATTGCTGGATACGGCCTTGGTTCATTACGGCCACATGATCAGCCATGGTAAAGGCTTCAGTTTGGTCATGAGTCACTAACAATCCTGGAATCTTCTCCTGCCTTAAAATAGCTCTCACTTCAGGCACTAGCTCTTCACGTAGCATGGCATCTAGGCCTGAAAAAGGCTCATCTAATAATAGCAAACTTGGTTTGGGGGCCATGGCGCGAGCCAGCGCCACACGCTGTTGCTGCCCACCTGATAATGCATGGGGATAACGCTCTTGATAACCACTCAAACCCACCAAACTCAACAACTCTTCAACTCGCTGCACCTGTTCGGCCTTGGGCCATAAGTGCAAGCCAAAAGCCACGTTTGCAGCGATATTCATATGAGGAAATAACGCCACATCCTGAAACACCATACCTACGTTGCGAGTTTCAGCTGGCAGGCAAAAATCGTCTTTAGCCAGAGTTTTACCTGCCAAGCTGATACTGCCAGACTGCAACGGCACAAAACCAGCAATAGCGCGCAATAACGTGGATTTACCACAACCACTGGGGCCCAATAAACAGCCTATTTCGCCTATTCCCACTGCCAAGCTTACATCATGCACGATTGCATGCTGCCCATAAGCAATGTTTACCTTATCCACCAGCAAATGCTGGTCCGAGTTATCAAAAGACAGAGTTGACATAGTCATTTATCATTTCTCATATTAGTGAGGCCTGCGGCGAGATATAGAAGCGTGTAACATCAAAACAGGTATGAGCCCTACCAACACGATCATGATAGAAGCAGGCGCGGCATCTACAAGCCTCTCATCTGAAGCTAATTCATAAGCCCTCACGGCCATGGTATTAAAGTTAAAGGGCCTCAATATTAATGTTGCCGGTAGCTCTTTAAGCACATCCACAAAAACGATCAACACCGCAGTGAGTATAGAACCACGCATTAAAGGCACATGAATTTGACGCAAGATAGCCCAGGGACTGTGACCCATTGAGCGACCCGCGTGATCTAAGCTCGGTTTAATTTGGTCTAAACCTGCTTGCACACTGCCAAGAGCAACAGCCAAAAAACGCACAGTGTAAGCAAACAATAACGCCACCAAACTGCCAGACAAAAGCAGCCCAGGATTATCCCAACCCAAACCTTCAAACATGGCGATGATACTATGATCCATCCACGCCAAAGGGATCAATACACCAATCGCAATAATAGTGCCAGGTAAGGCATAACCAAACCCTGATATAGCAATCACAGTGCTAATGGGTTTAATGGGTTTATTTCTTTTTGCATAAGACAAAATGATAGCTAATATTACCGCAATAAGTGCAGCCATGAAGGCCAAACTAAATGAGTTCCAGGCAAGCTCTACAAAGTCCCAACCTAAAGGCTGCGCTTCAAATATAGCCCAATATAATAACTGTGCGGCTGGAATCATAAAACCAAAAAGCAGTGGCGCAAGGCATAAGGCAAAAGCTATAAGCGCCTTACTTCCATCTAGAGGAATTAAATCAGCGCGAGCTTTAGACTCTACTGCAGAGTGGTAGCGAGCACGACGGCGCGAATAGCGCTCTAGCAACACCAATAACATTACAAATGCCAATAAGCCCACAGCAAGTTGAGCGGCAGCAGCCGTATCACCGTATCCGTAGAAAGTTCTAAAGATGCCTGTGGTAAAAGTGCTCACACCAAAATATTGCACCGTGCCATAGTCGGCTAAAGTTTCCATCAGCGCCAAGGATAAGCCTGCAATAATAGCTGGCCTTGCCATGGGTAACGCCAAACTCCATAAAGCACGCCACCTTGAATAACCTAAGCTGCAGCCTACTTCGATACTATTAACAGACTGCTCCAAAAAAGCAGATCTAGCTAAAAGATAAACATATGGATACAACACGAGTGACATCATCACGATAGCGCCACCCATGGATCTAATTTCAAAAAACCAATAATCGCCGTAACCTAAACCAGTTAACTCTCTTATAGACGTTTGCACTGGCCCTGCATAGTCGAGTATGCCGGTGTAGGTATACGCAATAATATAAGCAGGCATGGCAAGGGGTAATAATAACGCCCAACTAAACCATCTTCGACCTGGAAAGCTGCACATACTGGTGAGCCATGCTGTGGGCACGCCCAATAAAAGCACGCCTGTACCTACCCCAAACAACAACAGCAAAGAATTAACTAGGTATTCACTTAACACCGTATCAAACAAGTGCTGCCAAAGTGCGCCATCAGCAAGCATGGCATAGCTGCCAATCACAATCACTGGAAGCAATATAAAAACTGCAATCACAACAGCAAAAGCACTTAACCCATGGCGTTTAAACATTAACCTTTATTACCTATTTCCAACCAGCGCGATCCATTAATTTAATCGCTTGTCGATTATTGAGACCTAAAATTTCTAAATCAATCGGGTCCATCTTGTAATCACCAAAGCCTTTAAGTGCTTGTGAAACCTCTACACCGTCAACCACAGGATATTCATTATTGATCTTGGCATACCATGCTTGTGCGGGCGCAGAAGCCAAGTATTCTAACAGAGCTTGGGCTTCATTGTAGTGTTTACCATATTTAGTAAAGGCTGCACCACTTACATTGACGTGGGCGCCGCGATTTGCTGCACCTTCGCCCTTTTGATTAGGCCAAAATACTGCTAGCTTGTTAGCCACTGCTTGATCTTCAGGCTTGCTACTATTGATCAAGCGCGCAAGGTAATACGTGTTTGCAATGGTCACATCGCACACCCCTGCTGCCACAGCCTTTAACTGATCTGTATCCCCTCCAGAGGGTGATTTGGCTAAATTATTAACCATGCCTTCTATCCAGCTTTGCGTAGTTTCATCGCCTAATGCATGGATAGCTGCCGCTACTAGAGACTGGTTGTACACATTTTGAGAAGACCTAAGGCAAATGCGACCTTGCCATTGCGCCTGAGCCAATGCTTCGTAGGTAGTTAATTGGCCTACATCAACG
Source organism: Oceanospirillaceae bacterium UBA7410 (assembly GCA_002470565.1). Classification (GTDB taxonomy): domain Bacteria; phylum Pseudomonadota; class Gammaproteobacteria; order Pseudomonadales; family Balneatricaceae; genus Njordibacter. Next base: position 8,971 of record DKMQ01000106.1, read on the forward strand.
CGGTCTTTGGCATAAATAATAGGCCTTGCTCTTAGGGTGAGCCCATACCAATAATGTTCAGAATCTCTTAGCGCTTGAGGTATAGACGCCTCTAATACAGGCAAAGCTACAGCCTTTAATACACCTGCCTCTTTAGCACGGTGTAAGCGAGCGACATCTGAAGTGATAAAAATATCTGCTTCGGTTGCACTGCCCTCTACTTGCAAACGCTTTAATAACGCGTCAGCATTGCCTGTTACAAGATTAACTTCAATGCCTGTAGAGGCACTAAACTCATCCAATAAGGGCTTAATCAACGCTTCCTTGCGGGCAGAATAAACATTAACAACGTCAGCCGCTTGGGCGACGTTTGCACACAAAAATCCTACAGTAAAAGTGGAAAATATAAGCTTATTAATAAGATTCATGGGATCTCCTGTCATGTCTCGTTTCAATGTTAATTACGTCATACAAATAGACTGCCGCTTGCCTTTAAATAGCTGGCAGACCATTCAATACCAAAATTATACCCAGCAGTTAACGCAAATGCAAATCATTCTTATTAAGATTTACAATAAAGCTTTAGTTTGCATTGATTAAGAAAAAATAGTTTTATTTACACACTTTGCTAGTAATGCAGCTACACATAGAATTGATCAACTGGTAGAATGCGCGGCTACAACGTCCCAGTAGCTCAGCTGGATAGAGCAGCCGCCTCCTAAGCGGCAGGTCGGAGGTTCGACTCCTCTCTGGGACGCCATTCCCCCTTATTTTCCGGTTTCATCCAGCATGTCCTTGGTTTTCATATTTTAAATCTATTTTTTGGAAATAGTTTAGCCGTTGGGCTATTTTCGTCATTGCGTGCTGTCGCCCACTTACATTAACAGTACCCACTCTTAATGCCCATTTACACACTGTAAAAGTGTCAGA
>DKMQ01000099.1 GCA_002470565.1 Oceanospirillaceae bacterium UBA7410
ACTAGAGTGGCTAACTATTTACAGCGTTTGTCTGGGCCACTGTTAGATCGCATAGATCTGCAAGTAGCCGTGCAACGCCCTTGCGCTGCTGCGCTTATGGCTCCTCAAGAAGGCATGACTACCAAAGAAGCGGCCAAATGGATCTTAGTGGCACAACAACGCCAGCTAGACCGTAGTGGCACACTTAATGGCTTGCTGCCTGCGGCACAACTAGCCACCCACGCTGCTCTTAAGCCAACACAACAAAAGGTGCTAGCTAGTGCCATTACTGGCTTAAAACTCTCACCTCGTGGAGTGCACAAAGTGCTAAGAGTAGCGCGCACCATTGCAGACTTAGACGCGCAAGAAGCAATCGACAAACATCACCTGCTAGAGGCGTTAAGTTATAGACGCCTTGATGTATTGACCATGGAGAGTCAATAAATATAACAGGCATGTGAGCGAGAAAACGCCTATAATGCGCAGCTAATTTTAGATACATTGATACCGAGTTAGCATACTGTGAGCCGCCTTAATCCACGCCAGCAAGAAGCCCTAGAAGCCATCACCGGGCCAGTATTGGTATTGGCAGGCGCTGGGTCTGGCAAAACCAGTGTAATCACCCAAAAAATTGCTTACTTAATCGGAGAGTGTGGCCTTAAAGGGCATCAAATTATTGCCCTCACCTTTACCAATAAATCTGCTAGAGAAATGAAAGAGCGGGTGGGTAGCTTGATGACAGGTAAGGAAGCTCGTGGCCTTACAGTGTCTACCTTTCATAACTTAGGGCTTAATATCATCCGTAAAGAAGTAGAGGCACTGGGATATAAACCTGGATTTTCTATTTTTGATTCACAAGATGTATTGGCGCTATTAAAAGACCTTACCCACAAAGAGTTTGAAGCTGCAGAAGACTCATGTGAACCTATTCAGCACCTTATCTCTAATTGGAAAAATGACCTCATTAGCCCCTCTCGTGCCATGGCAGGAGCTAATGGCCCAGAGCAAGCGTTGGCTGCGCGGGTATATGAGTCTTATCAAAAAACCCTCAAGCTTTACAATGGTGTAGATTTTGATGACTTGATTTTACAGCCAGTGGAGCTATTTAAAGCACGGGCAGACATTTTAGAAAAGTGGCAAAACAAAGTGCGCTACTTGCTGGTAGATGAATATCAAGACACCAATAGCTCACAATATTTATTAGTGAAGCAGTTAGTGGGCCATCGCAGCAACTTTACTGTGGTAGGCGATGATGACCAATCTATTTATGCGTGGCGTGGCGCTAGGCCAGAAAACTTGGCAGAGCTACAGGCAGATTTCCCCTCTTTAAAAGTGGTAAAACTAGAGCAGAACTATCGCTCTACTGGCCGTATATTAAAAGTAGCCAACCAACTGATTGCTAATAATCCTCATGAGTTTAGTAAAGCTTTGTGGAGCGATAAGGCCTTTGGCGACCCTATAAGAGTGATCAGTTGTCGCAGTGAAGACGCCGAAGCCGAGCGTATTGCCACAGAGATTTTACAATTTCAATTACAAAATGAGGCCGAATTTAGAGATTTTGCCATACTCTATCGTAGTAACCACCAATCAAGGTTGATGGAGCTAAAGCTACAGTCTTATAAAGTGCCTTACAAAATAAGTGGGGGGCAATCGTTTTTCTCTCGTACAGAGGTGAAAGACATAATGGCCTACTTGAAGATTTTGCTAAATCCGGCAGATGACAACGCCTTCTTGCGAATTGTGAACACGCCAAGGCGAGAAATTGGCGCGGCAACTTTAGAAAAATTGGTGAACTATGCCAACCAACGCGGTGAAAGCCTTATTCGCTCGTGCCAAGAGATTGGCCTAGAGCAGTTTATTACGGGCGCTGCACTAGCTAGAGTTAAAGAGTTTGGTAGTTGGATAGAGCATCTTTCGCAAAAATCGCAACAAGAAGACCCCATAGCCAGTGTGCGCCAAATGGTGCGCGACATGGAATACCAAGATTGGTTATTACAAACTAGCAGTGGCCCACCTATGGCAGAAAAGCGCATGGCCAACGTTGAAACGCTTATTTCTTCCTTGCAGACGTCTCTAGAAAAAGCAGTAGAAAAAAATGACAATGCCGACATGGGTGATGCAGTAGCACGGTTGGTATTAATGGACTTGCTAGAGCGCCAAGAAGAAGAAGACGAAACTGACAGAGTGCAAATGATGACCTTGCACTCTGCTAAAGGGCTAGAGTTTCCCCATGTGTTTTTAATGGGCATGGAAGAAGAGCTATTACCACACAGAAACGCCGTAGAAGAGGGCAACGTGGAAGAAGAGCGTCGTCTAGCATATGTAGGCATCACCAGAGCCAAGCGCACTTTAGCCATCACTTTGGCTCGTAAGCGCAAACAATATGGTGAGCTTATAGAATGCTCACCGAGCCGGTTTTTAGAAGAACTGCCAGAAGAAGACTTAGAGTGGCAAGGTCGTGGTGATGATGATCCTAAGAAAAACGAAGCCCAAGGCCAAGCCACACTAGCTGGCCTTAAAGGCATGTTTGCAGACTTTTAAGACGTCCTTATTTGCCCGCTACGCCATTGATAAAGGCTATGCAACAACAAAGTGCCTACTACTAAAGAACCACCTTGCACTGCGGTAGCACTTGGGATGTCATTTAACACCAACCATACCCAAACTGGCCCAACAGCCGTCTCTAATAGCATCAGCATGCCTACCTCTGCTGCAGGAATACGCATAGGGCCTATAGTGATCAAGCAAAAAGCGATTGGGCTCACAAACAAACACAACAACACCATATACCACCAGCTATCGCCAGACAGTGCCATAGGGTTGCCCATAAACAAGCTGACTAAGGCCACAGCTAAGCCAGCTAATATTAATGTGGGCGTCATATCTCTGTGGCTAACAGCACGGTCATTCACAAACTTTGCAGCCAAAGACACGCAACATAGTAAAGCTAGCATGTCGCCTAAAAAATTAGGCTCAGACCAAGACCCAAGCAATACCCAGCCGATGCCCAACATGGACAACACAATAGCGGCCCAAGTGACGGGTTTGGGCATTTCTCTCAAAAATAGCCACCCAAGTATGGCTGCAAAAAGAGGTTGTGAGCTAATAATAACCAATACATTGGCTACACTGCTTAAATTGATCGACATGACAAATGCGATAGTGCTCACGGTCATGAAAAAAGAAGACCTAAGCGATGCTGCATCCATAGGCATGAATGGTTGTGTGGACTTTTGTAGCATAAGTAAAACCACAACACTTACGCTCAACAATAAACCACGCCAAAATAATAGGGTAAAAGAATCGGCCGAAATTAACAGGATTAGCAAGCCATCAAAGCTTAGAACCAATACGCCAGTGGCCGTGAGTAAAATACCTTTAATATATTCAGACATAGTAAGCCTTATTTTTATTAATGCACAAAAAACCCGGCAAAGGCCGGGCTTTTATACATCTAGCTAATTACTTAGAGTTATCAACTAGGTATGTAACAGCGCTGCTGATTTCGTCCTTGTCACATTTTTTGCACATACCCTTAGCAGGCATGCCTTTGTAACCATAAAAAGCATTAGAAAATAATTTTTCTAGGCCTTTATCAAGGCGTGGAGTCCAAGCGGCAACATCACCAAGCTTTGGAGCACCAGCAGCACCACTGTCATGGCAAGCAGCACAGCCACTGGCATAAATTTCTTTACCAGTAAGCGGGCCAGCAGGTGCAGCCACTACCACAGCTACAGGGGCTTTACAGCTTTGCCCTTCTACACAGCTTCTACCTACCGCGCTAATGCGCGTTCCAATACTTGCTTCACTATCATGATCAGCAATAACAGTGAATGAACCAAGGCTCAAAAGAATACCAGCTAAAACGCCAAACAAAGCTGCAGGCTTAAATGTAATCACGTGGAATGCCTCATACTAAAAGTGAAAAGAAAGTGAACCAGCAAAAATGCCAGACACCTTATAAAAATTTGAGCCTTATTATAACGGCATTATCACCAAACGGGAAAGGGTCATGAGCTAATCCTTAACATCTGATCTACAAATAGCTAAAAAAGTGACTTAGATCAAGTAAAAATGCCCCACCATAGACCTTGAACCGCAACCGCAACACACGTATCATACGGCTTCTTCGCAGTAGCCCTATCTATTTCAAGGGTCGTGCAATATGCGCCAGTAGCTCAGCTGGATAGAGTAGCAGGTTCCGATCCTGTTGGTCGGGGGTT
>DKMQ01000095.1 GCA_002470565.1 Oceanospirillaceae bacterium UBA7410
TCGCGCTCTATGTGGTTGATGCCACTGGCTGCAGCATCTAAAAGCAAGTCTACTAAAGCGTCTGGCAACAGATTCACTTCGTCAACGTAGAGCAAACCTTTATGGGCTTTACTTAACAAACCTGGCGCAAAGCTGACTTGTTGCTCACCCAGCACTTTTTGTAAATCTATAGTGCCGGTTACCATTTCTTCACTTGCGCCAAGGGGCAGTGTAACTATGCGGCTTAGGTTGGTGATGTTTAGGTCTGCTAAGCTGCGAGCTAAGGTAGATTTGGCGCTGCCACGTGGGCCACTAACAAGCACCCCACCAATAGCAGGATCTATAGCCAAAAGGGTTAGAGCAAGCTTAACGGGAGCTTGGCCAACCACAGCGGTAAAAGGGAAATTTGATTTAAGCATAAATGATATCCATCGCACCCACCGTACGATTCTTGTTAAACCCAGTATATATGACCATACACACTGATTTTTTTGATTATATAGAGAGGCTGGTATCGGACTGAATCGCCTAGCGATTTACCGTTGCGGGGGCAGTGTTGGCTCAAGACCGGATTGCCGTAATCTTGTCCACGCTTCCCATTTAACTGCCTGTCCACCAAGCAGAACCACTCATTTAGCACTATTGTAGGCTTATATTGTGCAGAATAATACGTTTATGCATTGCTAGGTTGCTTAGGTGCGGCCTAGGCGTATTTATTGTCGCCATGGTGCTAATTAATGCGTAAATTTATCGTTAAATGAGGCTACTTTTTGTTTTGCTTTAAAGCCTTATGCCTTTGTAGATTATCCCATCCATCTCTCACTTTATACCAAGCACTTGCGCCTTTCATATACCAAGGACTTCCGTGATGGTAAAAACGACTTTGTAATAAAGTTTGTTCAAAAACGCTATGTTTTTTATCAGGGTAGAGCATCTTTAGCGCCGCTTTGTGGCCCAAATAAGGCGCCATAGCCACACCGTTTCCACAATAACCCAAAGCGTGATAAATGCCATTATGACAGCCTATATTGGGCAGCTTACTAAAGCTGAAGCCGGTAAATCCAGTCCAGCAGTGGCTGATCTGAGTGTCTTTTAGACTAGGGAATATTTCTGTTAATTTGGCTTTTAAAGTAGGCAACGCCTGTTGTGGTGTGATGGCGTGTAAGGCTGCGCGTGAACCTAGCATAATGCGTTTGCCGCAAGGTGTGGCTCGGTAGTAACAAAATCGCTGACGTGTTTCTACCATGCAGTGGCCACCAGGTAATAACCCTTGCACCACTTCTTTGCCCAATTCTTGGGTGACTATAATAAAGCTTGGTACTGGCATCACGCGTTTGGCCAAAAATGCAGAGAGCTTAGATTGAGTGTAGCCGTTGGTTGCCATAAGCACTTGCTGACAATCTATTTGCTGGCCGTTGGTGCTGATACAAAAGCCATTTAATGACGCTTTTACCGCTTGCACAGGCTGTTCACCAAATACGTGCACCCCTGCTTTTAAGGCCAGCTGTAGTAGCCCAAAATGTAATTTTTTAGGTTGCACGCTGGCGTGCCCCTCATAAAGTAAACCACCAAAATATAATGGGGTATTAATATGCTTAGACATTTCATCAGGCGCCACCATGCGTGCAGCAAACGCTTCTATATTTTGTAAATCGTCATTGGCTTTGGCCATGGCTGTAAAATTATCAGGTGTCCATGCGGTGCGTAAACGACCACACATTTGCAAGTCGCAGTCGATAGCATGCTCTTTGATAAGGTTTTTGGTGTAGGCTAAAGACGCATTGGCTTCACAGTGTAATTGATCAGCTATAGTAGAGCCGTAATGCTGCTTTGCATCAGCCACAGACACTTTATGGCCAGAGCCCAACATGCCGCCATTGCGGGTGCTGGCGCCAAAGCCAATCATCTGGCTGTCTAGCACCATGACTTGGCGTCCGGCATTAGCTAATGTCAGGGCTGCGCTTAAACCTGTAAAACCGGCCCCTACAACCACACAATCGACTTCGGTTGGCAGGGTTTCAGTGTTACGATAATGGGGCTCATCTTGCCACCAGTAAGGTGTGAATTGGGTCATTTTTGAGAAATATTTTTATTATTGAGTTAACACCATGCAACAACTTTATCCAGAACTCAAACCTTATAGAGAGTTTTTTTTGCCGGTCACTCATGGCCATAGCCTATATGTAGCCCTATGTGGAAACCCTGAAGGTATTCCGGTGGCCGTGATGCATGGTGGGCCCGGTGGTGGCTGCGGTGCCTTGTCACGCCGATATTTTGACCCCAATATTTATCATATTATTTTGATGGATCAGCGTGGTGCCGGTCGCTCTTTGCCTCATGCCAGTTTACAAGCAAACACCACGCCACATTTAATTAGTGATTTTGAGGCATTGCGGCTGGAGCTAGGGGTTGCTAAGTGGCTTTTGTTTGGTGGCTCTTGGGGCTCTACACTGGCATTAGCCTATGCTCAGGCACACCCAGCGCAGGTGCAGGGGCTTATATTAAGAGGTATTTTTTTAGGTCGCCAGCAAGATGTAGACTGGGTTTATGAAGAGGGTGGCGCTAGCCGAATATTTCCAGACTACTGGAAAGTGTTTCAAAAACCTTTGCTCAACACACAAGCCCAAGCCACCAGAAAAATGGTTAATCATTATTATGAATTGTTATGTGGAGAAAACGAGCTCAAGCGCTTTGCGGCCGCAAAAGCATGGGCCACATGGGAAGGGAGCATTGCAACTTTAGACCCTAATCCGAGCCTCGTTGGGGGCTTTGCCGACGGGCATTTTGCCCTAGCTTTAGCCCGTATTGAGTGCCATTATTTTGTTAATCAGTGCTTTTTTGAGCCTAATCAATTGTTAGAAAATATGTATAAGATTAGCCACTTGCCAGGCATTATTGTGCATGGTCGCTATGACATGATTTGTCCGTCAGAGCAGGCTTTTCAAGTGCATGAGCGCTGGCAAGAGTGCCAATTGAATATCGTTTCAGGTGCTGGCCACTCGCAATCAGAACCTGGTATTGTGGATCAGCTTATTAAGGCCACTCAACATGCGGCCAAATATTGGCGTCACTAGGTGCCGCCGTGGCCAAGCGCCTGATGTAATTATTGTCACTGAACTTAAATAGGAGATATAAAGATGCGCATACTCGTGTTTCAGCACGTAGATTGTGAGCACCCTGGCTCACTAAGACAGTTTTTAGCCGATGATGGTATTGAGTGGGATGCCGTTTATTTGCACCGTGGCGATAAAATCCCAAGCTTTGATGGCTATGATGCATTGTGGGTGATGGGTGGGCCAATGGATGTTTGGGATATTGAGGAAAACCCTTGGCTTGTGGCTGAAAAAGCAGCCATAAAACACTGGGTAGCAGATTTAGGCAAACCCTATTTAGGTTTGTGCCTTGGGCATCAGCTACTTGCAGACGCCTTAGGAGGCACTTGTGGGCCTCAAAAAACTCCTGAAATTGGCGTGCTTGAAATCCAGCTAACCGAGCAAGGCAAAGCGGATCGGCTTTTTTTGGGCACAGCCCACAGGCAAAAGTGCCTACAATGGCACTCAGTGAGGGTAGCTCAAGCACCAGAAAATGCAGTTATTTTAGCTAAGTCAGACGTTTGCTCTATTCAAGCGATGAGAATAGGAACCAATGCTTGGTCTATGCAATATCATGTTGAAATAGAACCAGATACCGTGGATAACTGGGGCGCCATACCGGCGTATGCCCAAGCTTTAGAAAACACACTTGGCCATGGCGCATTGGTTCGCTTAAAACACGACACTGATAAAAGCATGACGCAATGCTTAAGCTGCGCTAAGCTGATCTACACCAACTTTATGCAAACCATGGATGGGTAAAATGAAATAAAATGGGTTTAACTTGGTAAAGCTATCTTTACTGCTGCCACCACAACAATGACAAACAGCACTAAGGTGCCTAAACCAGCGTAAATCATGCGCTCTAAGCCATCTTTCATGTCTTCTTCACGCTTTTCATTAGATTGAATGCCCACAAACATACCAAGCACGCTTTGGGTGTAACTTAAAATAGCACGCAATTTTGATTTCTTTGGTGTGGTTTCTTTGTCAGTCATTCCCTTGTCTCCTATAATAATTTATTATATAAGTATATTCTAATTAAAGGTCTAATGGTAGCTTTAGCAGCATCATATGAAGCTCTTTCATGTATAAGGCCGCCCATGTAAACTTGCTTTAGATGCCAAGTAAAAACTTAAGATTAGCTTAAGTTAAAAATAGCACAAAATTGCAAAT
>DKMQ01000010.1:0-512 GCA_002470565.1 Oceanospirillaceae bacterium UBA7410
CATTTAAAGCACCTAGGACATCCTATAGTGGGTGACTCTCGCCACGGCAAGGGTGTATTAAATCGTGCCTGTGAGGGCTATTTTGGAGCAGGACGTTTGTGGTTGGCTTGCACTCAAATGGTGCTCATAGCAAGAGATGGCAGTGAGGTGGTGATTAATGCCCCTTTAGCGGCAGATTTTCAGCAAGTATTAACGCAGCTTAGTGACTCTAAGCTAAGCTAGAAGTGGGTGGTTTTGAGTTAACCACCCACTTCTAGCTTATACACCCAACAGCTAGCCTACACAGAGTGCAGGCGTGTCTCTTCCGGAATGATGCCCTTGGGCATAAAGCGCATGGTTAATAACAGTACTAAGCCCATAATAAATAAGCGCAAGTGCGGTGCGCTCTTAAGCAGGTGTTTGCGTAAGTCGCTGGTTTGATCCATGCCTGCGGTAATTAGGTCCATAAAGGCAATGGACAAAGGCTCGGCTTCTATCCACATAAACCAAATAAAGAAACCACCAAACACAGC
>DKMQ01000010.1:637-1766 GCA_002470565.1 Oceanospirillaceae bacterium UBA7410
CACAAACACTTGTAAGTGCTGGCGTACCACGTTTTTGCCCATGGCATTGGCGGCTTCTTCATTGTCGCGAATGGCTCGCATCATGCGGCCCCAAGGCGAATTTAACGCTTTCATACTTAATAGCAGCACAACCACCAACACCACACTAAAAAGGCCCGTGTAGCATAGCTTTACAAAGATACTAGAGCTTTGAATCACTAATTGATGCAATGCGTCTGCTTGCTGCGAGTCTACAAGGGCTGCTAAACGGCCACTAAACAAAGACTGCACCATATCTACAAACCAAGGTGTGGTTTGTAGCTCAAGCTCAAAAGGCACAGGGCGGTCTAAACCAGCCACGTTTTTAACGCCACGGGCAAGCCAGTCTTCATTTTTTAACACCGCAATGATGATTTCTGAAATACCCAAGGTGGCAATAGCAAGGTAATCTGAACGTAAACCTAAGGTGATTTTACCGATGACCCAAGCCACACCAGCAGCCATAATGCCGCCCAACACCCATGAAAAGATAATAGGCATGCCCATGCCACCTAAAAATCCATAAGTAGCAGGATTTACCCGTTCAATAGCATAAACAGCAGGGCTATAAAAATGGTTAATGACAAAGTAGGCACCAATAAATAACACCGCCAGGCTTACCCGACGTTGCCAGCTTGGGGCCATATTACGGTAAACTAAAATGGCTAAAATGATGGTAATCACTACCAACACAAAGCTTACCGCCATGCCTTGGCCACCCACAGCCCATGCTTCTAACACAGGAGCTTCAGACACTAATACAGCCGCTAAACCGCCCAAGGCAGTAAAGCCCATCACACCTAGATTGAGTAAGCCTGCGTAGCCCCATTGAATGTTCACACCCAAAGACATAATCGCAGAAATAATACATAGGTTTAAAATAGCTAAGGCAAAAGGCCAAGATTGCCCCATGCCTACTGCTAACAGTAATAAACCCATTACTGCAAAGGCAAGTGGAGCGCGGTTTTTTTGATTAAATAGTGCTTTCATTATATTGATTGCCCCTTAAAGATACCCGTTGGGCGAATGAGCAGCACCACCACTAAAATGATGAACGATACTGCAAATTTATAATCGGTGGATAAAAACTGTAATAATCCTGTGGGTTCTA
>DKMQ01000010.1:1960-5393 GCA_002470565.1 Oceanospirillaceae bacterium UBA7410
GGCCGCTACAATAATCCAAGTGATAAATACCACCCGGTCTGGATTAATACCCGACAGAAGGGCTAAGTCTTTATTATCTGAAAACGCACGCATGGCTTTACCCGTGCGAGTTTTTTGCAAGAAGTAAAACAACGCGGCTACACAAATAATGGTGACGGCTACGGTGAGCACTTGAGTAGACTTAAGGGCTAAACCTTCACTTAGGCCTGTGAATTCTTTAAATTCACGGGGTCTAAAAATAAATTTCGTACCATCCATAAAGCGTTGGTCACCAGGGCCTATGATAAAACGCACTATGGCGTTTGTCATAAACATTACACCTGTAGACACGATGACAAAAATTACTGGAGCACTGTTTTTAGTGCGGTAAAATTTATACACAGTTTTATCAAAGGCTAGGTTTAAAGCCACCGCACCTAAAATGCCAAAGGGCAGGGCGAGTAATGCAGTAGGTAGTGGGCCAAAGCTAATGCCCATAGACTGAAAACCCCAAGTAACTAAGATAACCATCATGGTGCCAAAGGCCATCATGTCGCCATGGGCAAAGTTAGAAAAGCGCAAAATGCCATAAACCATGGTGATACCCAAAGCACCTAAAGCTAATTGGGCACCATAAGAAATAGCAGGCATAAGTACAAAGTTTGAAAATAAAACAATGGCATTTAAAACATCAACAAATTCTGGCATTACTTAACCCCCCAAAAAGGTGCGTCGCACCACAGGATTAGCCAGTAGTTCGTCACCACTGCCTGTGTGTTTATTAGTACCTGTTACTAAAACATACCCTTTGTCGGCTATATTTAAAGCTTGGGCTGCATTTTGTTCAACCATCAACACGGCGATGCCTTGTTTTTTAACTTCTAAGATACGGTCAAACAATTCATCCATTACAATAGGAGACACACCCGCTGTAGGCTCATCTAACATGAGCACGCTAGGCTGTGTCATCATGGCGCGGCCCACTGCCACTTGTTGGCGTTGACCACCGGACAGTTCGCCTGCGTTTTGGCGGCGCTTTTGTTTCAAAATAGGGAATAGTTCGTACACTTGTTCCATGGTTTCACTAAAGTTATCCGTGCGTAAAAAAGCGCCCATTTCTAGGTTCTCTTCTACAGTCATGCCGCCAAATACATTGTGAGTTTGGGGAACAAAGGCAATGCCTTGTCCCACACGATCTTGAGGCGACATATGAGTGATGTCTTTGCCACCTAGAGTCACGCTACCTTCGCGTAGGTTAAGCATGCCAAGTAAGGCTTTCATAGCGGTGGATTTGCCTGCGCCATTAGGGCCCACAATCACGGCAATTTCACCTTTGTCTACAGACAAAGAACAGCCGTTAAGGATGTCTGCACCGCCATAGCCACCGCGTAATTGATCTGCTACTAGATAGCTCATGCGCTCACCTTTGGTTTGTTCTTTAGGCCCGTGCCTAAATAGGCTTCAATAACGGCCTCATTAGCAATGACTTCTTTGGCCGTGCCTTGAGCTAATACAGAACCTTCGGCCATGACGATCACAGGGTCACATAAGCGCCCAATAAAATCCATGTCATGTTCTATCATACAAAAGGTATAGCCTTTTTCTTGATTCAAGCGAACAATAGCCTCGCCAATTTCACGCAGTAAAGAGCGGTTCACACCAGCGCCTACTTCGTCTAGCAACACTACCTTTGCATCCACCATCATGGTGCGACCTAGCTCTAGTAGCTTCTTTTGGCCACCAGAAAGGTTACCTGCTAATTCTTGAGCGACATGGCCCAAGTTTAGAAAGTCGATCACTTCCATGGCTTTATCACGTACTTTTGCTTCTTGTTCGCGCACCAGTGACGGGCGAAACCAAGCGTCAATCAGCTTTTCGCCAGCTTGTTGTGACGGCACCATCATCAGGTTATCTAATACGGTTAAGGTGCCAAACTCATGGGCAATTTGAAAGGTGCGCAGTAAGCCTTTATGAAAAAGCTCGTAAGGGGGCACGCCAGTGACGTCTTCACCATCTAGGAATATGTGCCCAGAAGTTGGCGCTAGGTTACCTGCGATCATGTTAAATAATGTGGTTTTACCAGCCCCGTTAGGGCCTATGAGTCCGGTGATGGACCCTTTAGCTATTTCGATGGAGGCGTTATTAACGGCGTGCACGCCACCAAAACGTTTACTCACTGATTCGACTTTAATCATGGGTATCCTGTGATCTCAAGGGGACAGTTGGTTAAATTGGTTTGACCAATGTTGAGATTTTTATAGTTATCGCTTTATGTAATAAAGCTGACGCAAAGGTCAGCTTTATAGCTGGCGTAATTATACGGACTAACGATAGGCAGTAAAAGACGAGATTGCTCAAAAGAGCTTCAATTACAGATTTAACAAACTCAATGTCGCTTTCATTATACTTCAGGCAAGATTACAAGCGGTATGAGCTATCTTCTGCATCAAGAATAGCCATGAGCTCATTTAAATGCTGCTGGCCAAAATCAAACCCATAATCTTGCCATTGTTGTGCTGTTTTTTCAGCAACTTCATGAGTGACCGGATCCAGAGGCTGACCTGTGGCATAACAATCTAATAAGGTGCGACACGCTCTTTCAAAGTAGTAAATGTCATCAAAACATTGGGCGATACTGTTGGCAATCACTAACACGCCATGATTACCCATGAGCAAAATGCGCTTATCTCCCATACACTTGCTAAGGCGCTGTGCTTCGTTGCCCAAACCCATACCATCAAAGCCTGTATCAATAGCCACGCGCTGATAAAAACGCATAGCGTTTTGGTCTATGGGATATAAAGTTTTGTCTTTTAAGCACGCTAAGGCAGTAGCATATCGAGGGTGTAGGTGCATAATGCAACGCGCATCAGCAAAATCACGGTGCAGTGCACCATGAATGGCCCAAGTCGTTGGATCTGGAGCATTAGCTTGATTCATGGTGTCAGGGTTGTTGGCGTCTAACAGCAGCAATTCACTGGCTTTAATGGTGCTAAAGTGGCGACCTTGAGGGTTACATAAAAATTGTTGACCATCATCTGACACGGCAACACTGAAATGATTGGCAATGGATTCATGCATATCCATCTTTGCAGTTAAGCGAAAACACGCTGCCAGCTCAACTTTAGCTTGTTGTATTGCAGTGAGTTTTGAGCGGCTCATGTTAATACCTGTTGTTTAGTGACTTCATGTTGGTGATAATAGGCCCAATGTTTTGTCATGTGAAGTAAATTATGAACACTGAGCAACCTCGTAACCCGCTACACGGCGTAAAGTTAGAGCAAATTATAACAGACCTTGTGGACACTTTTGGTTGGGAAGTATTAGCTGATCAGGTCAATATAAAGTGCTTTAGGGATAACCCTAGCGTTAAATCTAGTCTTAAATTTCTACGCAAAACCCTCTGGGCTAGAGATAAAGTAGAATCGCTTTATGTTTATGCCATAGTGCGTGG
>DKMQ01000010.1:5438-7589 GCA_002470565.1 Oceanospirillaceae bacterium UBA7410
AAACCTGCAGTAAAAAAACCGACATCAACCAATAGCAATATCTGGAAAACCTCTAGTTAACTTGCGTTAACCAGGGCTTCACCAGTTTTAATGCAGTGGCTAAGCAGGCGTTCTATATCGCTTGTTTGAGTGTCACTGTTTGCTAATATAAGGCGGATACCTGTTTTGCCCTGATATTTAGCATAATCAACAAAAGCACCCCCTTGTGCTTGCATGGTTTTGCAAATAGAGATGTTTAATGCTCGGAGCTCTTCTTCGTTTAAGGCAGCTTCTGGGCGATATTGAAACAATATATTGAGATAGGGTGAAGGCCCAATCATGTGCAATTTAGGTGATGCAGTGATCGTATTGACGCAGCTTTGCTTTATGTCTTGTAAGTGATCAATCTTGTCGGAAAAACCTTTGTTGCCAATCGCTTTCCAGCTTAACCATACTTTTAAAGAGTCGGCACGTCGGCCACATTGAATAGATTTTTGACCTAGATTATAGGCGGCATTTTCATCGCTATGGAAAAGATAATCGCCACCACCACCACCGCATGTTTGCTCCAACATACCTTGATGACGAGTTAGCACAACAGCTGCCGTAATAGGCACATTCATAAGTTTGTGAGCATCCCATGCAAAAGAATCAGCTAGTTCGCACCCCTTTAACAAATGTTTATGAGTTGGTGAAAACAATATAGGCGCTCCCCATGCACCATCAATATGCAACCAAATATTATATTTGTCGGCAATAGCTCTACATTCTGGTACTGGGTCGAAGGCTCCCAGCACGGTTGTGCCTGCTGTAAGGCCAATATAAAAAGGCTTGTGTCCTTGTTTAATGCTTAGCTCAATGGCCTCTGATAGTGCAGCAGGGCATAACCGGCCTTGATCATCTGAAGCCACAGCAATTAGATTGTCTGTGCCTATGCCCAAAACATTGACTGCTTTTTGGCCAGAGTAATGTGCTTGATCTGACACAAAGGCCACTAATTTTTGAGAGGTAGAACCTTTGGTCTTAAGCTCAGGACAAGCATGATGACGAGCCATCATCATGCCAATAAGGTTGGCTTGGCTGCCACCAGAAACCATAATGCCATCACCTGTTTTAGAGTCGGTAGTAAAGCCTATTAAACGATTCCATTGGTTTATGAGCTCTTGTTCCATCAAAGTGGCTACAGGACTCATCTGGTAAGTGTGCATGTTTGCGTTGCTAAGGCTGGTTATCCAATCGCCAAATAGTGCGGGGTCATTTCGGCCGGAATAGAGTAGTTTAAAAAAATCTACCTGAGCACTGTCCGGTTGATAAGTTAAATACTGGCTTGCAGCTTGTTCTAATGCGTCTATATCTGCACCTTCAAAGCCTAAGCTAAAATCGACAACTTCTGTAAGATTTTTGGCACTTATAGGCTCGCTTACAGCTCGATCTTGGCGAAAATGTTCTGTAGCTAGATGTTGAAAAATGTTTAAATATTGTTGCATTGTTAGTCCCTTATAAAAGCAAATTTGATTGTAGGATTAAGGTGTATGTGTTATTTTTCCGCCACTACCATCTCTATTCCCTTAGCACGAATATTTAGGCGTCATTAATGGTTTCATCTACTACTCCAACAGACATCACAGAACTTCCTAACTTTGAAAAACACGGCAAAGTGTCTGTTTGGTGCTCTACTACAAGCTACGACACCATTCCAGATAGTTACTTTGAAGAAGATGATCAAGGATTAGATGCCTTTGCAAAAAATTTTTCCATCAGCGAATATGACCATGAAAACATGGAAACTAATGGTGTTGCAAGTGGTACGGCGTTAGTAAAAAGCATTATTGAAGACTGCTCTTATTCTAGTGCATATGGTGAAGGCGTTATTCATAAAATTAACAAAATGGGCCATGCACAAGTGAGCTGGATTATTTTGTTGTTTGATTTTGAATATCGCAATAAGCTCACCAAAATTCATGAAGACGACTTTTTACAATACGTCGGCTCGTTTGTCTATGATATGGACTCTACAAGCTTAGCTGAGCAAGAGCAGATAGAGGCCGCTAGAGAAGCCAAGCGCTTATTGGAAGCCCAGCTGTTGCTAGAAACACAGGCGGCGTTAGTTGAAGCTGATGCGGCTGCAGCTGCAGAATCTGCACCTACAATAATACCGGTAGTGCCAAAAGC
>DKMQ01000068.1 GCA_002470565.1 Oceanospirillaceae bacterium UBA7410
GCAAGTGCCCATAAACACTGTAGGGGATAATTTTTGTGGTATCAAATAAAAATTAACAGGCGGCCCACCTGAGTGAATACCAAAGCTTGTAAAGCCCGCAATAATGGACCAAAAAGTGCCCTTGATAGCGCTGGGCTGTTGCCTAACTGACGACTCAGCCTTAAACCAAAAATTCATCGCAAATGCCACTGCAAGCAAACCAATGATCAACCGAACATGTGACTCGGTTAGATAACTAAACGTTAAGCTACCTAAAAGCACACCAGTCAGGGCAGCTGGTAACATAATTTTCAAGTTATGTGAGTCCCACTTACCCCAAAATTTGCGTACTGCAAACACATCCATCACACACAAAATAGGCAGTAAAATACCTGCAGCTTGCATGGGGCTCACTACTATAGCCATTAAAGGCACACACACCACGCCGATAGCGTTGCCAAAACCACCTTTAGCCACACCAAAAATAAGCACAGCAGGCACAGCAAATAAATAGAACAATGGGTCAACAATCATTATAAAACCTTAATTTTCAAACCCAAGGGTATTAAACAAAGTTTCCCAATCAATACATAACCTCGTATAGCTTGGGCATGATCTAATTATAGCAGACACTTTACTACGCGTTATTTTATAGTTCACTCAACCAAGGCGGGTTAGCGCCTTGTCTAGACACGTTAATTCCAGCAACCGTAGCCGCAAATGCCAATGATGCTGAAAGCTGCGCAGGAGTGACCGCTGCCAGTGCCGCTTTAGACATTAGGTTTTGATTGGCAAGTTTAGCCATGAAGCCTGCATTAAAGGTGTCACCTGCCCCAACCGTATCTACAACACTTACCTTGGGCACAGCTTGGTGAACAGATTCACCTGTGCCTAAATAGGCTGTTGCACCATCAGCGCCTTTAGTAACGACAACTATAGCCTTACTCTGACCACGCAGCGCACTCACCTGATCAGCCTCCACGCCCGAGCTGCCCACTAACCAATCAAGGTCTTCATCTGAAACCTTGATAATATCAGCCACAGCTATAATGTTTTGTAAGCGTTCTCGGTACGCTTGGTCATTGGTGATAAAACTTGTACGTATGTTGGGATCCAGAATAATCACCATATCAACAGCATACTGTTGCGCGATGGCGCAATATGCATCTGCAGCAGGCTCGTTGATTAAGCTAATGCCACCAAAATACAATGCTGTGCAGGGTGTATTTACACTCTTGCTAGAAGATAAACTTGGCACATCATCTATATGTACTGAGCGACCCGCGCTATTTTCATCATAAAATGTATAGCTTGCATGGCCATCATTGAGACTGACAAAAGCTAAGGTAGTAGGTGCATTCGAGCGCATTAGGTAGGATGTGTCTACGTGGCTATCACTTAACTCTTGGCACAACTGCTCGCCAAAAAGATCATTTGAGATACCTGACAGCATGCCTACTTGCACACCTAAACGTCCCAAGCCAATGGCCGTGTTAAATATAGCTCCACCTACTAAAGGTGCAAAGCTTGCTTGGCCAGATTCTGAAATCACTGGAACCATATCAATAAGCGCTTCACCACAACAAATAATCACAATAAATCCTAGTCTTTTAAAAAGTGTATAAGGTCTAATATCTCACAGGCATCGTATTAACATGCTAACAGTGTAATAAGAGGACATAAAGTAAAGCAGTATAGAGCAATACTATATTGCTTAATTAAGGTTGAATTTATACTAATTTGCAGATATGTTGTATAAAAACCAACATAACGTCAAAAAAGTACCAGTATTTGAAAAATTTGTACTGTTTTACAGCCCATCTCAGAGCTATTGTTACATCAGGCATGACTAAATTACTTTTGTTGCGCTGAATCAACTACCAGAACAGTTAATAATAAAACCGAGATTTATCTCTGGAGAAAAATATGAAAATTTTGAAGATGTCAGCAATTGCTGCGTCAGTAGCACTAAGCAGTGTATCTGCTGCTCAAGCTGCCGATCTAACTATTGCCACTGTAAACAATGGCCACATGATCGAAATGCAAAAGCTAACAGGTCACTTTGAAAAAGCTAACCCTGGAATTAATGTAAACTGGGTAACTCTGGACGAAGGTACTTTACGTTCACGTGTAACTACAGACATCGCTACTAAAGGCGGTCAGTTTGACGTTATGACTATCGGCATGTACGAAGCACCAATGTGGGGCGCTAAAGGCTGGTTAGAAGCTTTAGATTTCGATGCAAGCTACGATGTGAATGATATCCTTCCTGCAATGCGCGGTGGTTTATCTGACGGCGGCAACCTATACGCTGCTCCATTCTACGGCGAAAGTTCAATGATCATGTACCGCAAGGACTTGATGGATGCTGCTGGCATGACTATGCCTGATAGCCCAACTTGGGGACACATTGAAGACGCAGCTGCGGCAATGACTGACAAAGACAATGGCGTATACGGCATTTGTCTTCGTGGCAAGCCAGGTTGGGGCGACAACATGGCCTTTATCACTACTTTAGCTAACTCGTTTGGCGCACAGTGGTTTGATATGGACAAGAAGCCTCAGTTAGATTCTCCAGCATGGAACCACGCTGTTAATTTCTACGTTGACTTGCTAAACAACTATGGTCCTCCAGGATCATCTGGTAACAGCTTTAACGAAATCCTTGCACTAACCAACGCTGGAAAGTGTGGCATGTGGATTGACGCTACTATCGCAGCTTCTTTCGTATCAGATCCAGCACAGTCTTCTGTTGCAGAGCACATGGCTTTCGCACAGTCTCCTGTAGCTGTTTCTAGCCGTGGCGCTAACTGGTTGTGGGCATGGGCTCTAGCAGTACCTGCTGGAACTCAACAGTCTGCAGAAGCTCAAGCTTTCGTACAGTGGGCTACTTCTAAGGAATACATCGAGCTAGTTGCTGCAACTAACGGTTGGGCTTCTGTACCTACTGGTACTCGTCAGTCTACTTATGACAACAAGAACTTTACTGACGCTGCAGTATTTGCTGACGCAGAGCTAAAGGCTATCTTGTCTGCTGATCCAAGCAACTCAACTCAAGCTCCTAGCCCATTCAAGGGTGTTCAGTTCCAAGCTATTCCTGAGTTCGCTGACATTGCTGGTGCCGTTGGCCAACAGCTTTCTGCTGCTCTAGCTGGTGACATCACTGTTGAAGAAGCTCTTGCTGAATCACAAAAAGCTGCTGATCGCGCTATGCGTAAGGCTAAGTACTACAAGTAATTGATCATTAGATCAGTCTTTTAGTTACAAAAAACAGGGCCTTAAGTATAAAACCTAAGGCCCTGTTTTATTTTTCCTCAACACACCGAGATTATAATAAATCTTATGAACTCCCTGTCTAATACATCTACTCAAACACCACGCAAATGGTTAAACATGGTTAACCTGCTAAAGGCGCCATCAATCATTTTGCTACTTGTTTGGATGATTGTGCCCCTGAGCATGACTTTGTACTACTCATTTGTTGAGTACAATCTACTCTACCCTGGGCCTAAGTTATTTATTGGTTTAGAAAACTACAGTTACTTTTCTACCGATTCAGCTTTTTTCCCTGCATTATTTAATACCTTAGTTTTAGTTGGCTCTGTACTGATTATTACAGTCGTACTAGGTTTAGCTCTTGCTTTGTTAGTGAATCAGCCATTTTTTGGACGAGGCATTGTCCGCGTATTACTGATTTCACCTTTCTTTATTATGCCAACTGTTAATGCATTGATATGGAAAAACATGATGATGGACCCCAACTACGGGATCTTTTCTGTCATCTCTGATTTTTTCAATGCCGTACCTATTAACTGGCTAGAGGATATGCCACTAGCGTCTGTCATCATGATGGTGAGCTGGCAGTGGACACCCTTTGCTTTGCTTATATTTATGACATCGCTTCAATCACAAGATACTGAACAAAAAGAAGCCGCCCAGCTTGATGGTGCAGGTTTTTGGTCTATCTTTCGTTTCCTTACCCTGCCTCACCTTGCAAGGCCTATCGCCATTGTAGTGATGATCCAGACTATTTTTCACCTGTCCTTGTTTGCAGAGATTTTTGTTACCACAGGTGGCGGACCAGGCTTTGCTAGCACCAACTTAGCATGGTTAATATATCGACAAGCCTTCCTTGCATATGATGTAGGTGTTGCTTCAGCCGGTGGCGTATTTGCTATCATTTTAGCCAATATAGTGGCTTTTTTCTTAATCCGAGCCGTTGGCAAGAATCTAACGGAATAACCTATGATTTTAAATATATCTCAACGTAAAACGATCAAACACTGGGCTACTGGTTTGTTTGCATGGATGGTTGCTTTAACATTATTCTTCCCTATTTTGTGGATGATCATGACCAGCTTTAAAACTGAGTTACAGGCTATTTCTCAGCCGCCATTACTCTTTTGGGAAGCCACATTAGATAACTACGCCCTCATTCAAGAGCGCAGTGATTATCTTAAATATGCTTTAAACTCTTTATACACTTCTGTAGGTGGCACTTTACTGGCCTTGATCGTTGCTGTCCCTAGTGCATATGCGATGGCATTTTTTCCAGGAAAATACACTAAAGATATTTTGTTGTGGATGCTTTCTACCAAAATGTTGCCTGCTGTTGGCGTGTTGATTCCAATCTATATGATTACTCAAATGGGTGGATTGCTAGATAGTATTTATCCATTGATTCTCATTTTTGCACTTATGAACCTGCCAATCATCATGTGGATGTTGTATACCTACTTTAAAGAAATTCCTAAAGAAATTCTTGAAGCAGCCCGTATGGATGGTGCAACGACCAGCGACGAACTTCGTCATGTGGTAATGCCTTTATCTTGGGGTGGTATTGCTTCAGCTGGCTTATTGTCATTGATCTTATGTTGGAATGAAGCCTTTTGGTCAATTCAACTTACTGCATCAGATGCAGGAACACTAGCAGCACTCATCGCCTCTTACTCCAGCCCAGAAGGCCTATTTTGGGCCAAAGTTTCAGCTGCATCTACCATGGCTTGTGCGCCAATTATCGTCTTTGGCTGGTTCTGCCAAAAGCAATTGGTTCAAGGTTTAACTTTTGGTGCGGTGAAATAAGGAATTATAATGTCTACTTTAAATATCTCTCAGTTACACAAACATTTTGACGACTTTCACGCCATTCGTGGAATTAACTTAAGCATCGAAGAAGGCGAATTTGTTGTCTTTGTAGGCCCATCAGGCTGC
The DNA here is from genome assembly GCA_002470565.1 of Oceanospirillaceae bacterium UBA7410. Classification (GTDB taxonomy): domain Bacteria; phylum Pseudomonadota; class Gammaproteobacteria; order Pseudomonadales; family Balneatricaceae; genus Njordibacter. Next base: position 5,191 of record DKMQ01000068.1, read on the forward strand.
GGTAAATCTACCCTTTTGCGCTTAATTGCAGGTTTAGAAGACGTCAGCGGTGGTAATATCTCTCTTGGTGATCGCGATATTACCCAAGTGCCTGCTGCTCAGCGTGATCTAGCGATGGTGTTCCAATCCTACGCGCTTTACCCGCACATGAACGTTGCAGAGAACATGTCTTTTGCTCTTCGTTTAGCTGGCGCAAGTAAAGAAGAAATTGCTCAAAAAGTAGCTGACACAGCGGCTATTTTACAACTTGAGCCACTACTTGATCGTAAGCCTAAAGCATTGTCTGGTGGCCAACGCCAACGTGTGGCTATAGGCCGAGCTATCGTGCGTCATCCATCAGTGTTTTTGTTTGATGAACCATTATCAAACCTAGATGCTGCACTGCGTGTACAAATGCGTCAAGAGCTTGCTGCCCTGCATCACCGCCTTCAAGCTACTATGATTTATGTGACTCACGACCAAGTTGAAGCAATGACTTTAGCGGATAAAGTGGTCATTCTAAACGCCGGTCAGGTAGAGCAAGTGGGCACGCCCATGGACGTTTATTACAACCCAGAAAGTCGTTTTGTAGCTGAATTTATTGGTACACCTAAGATGAATTTCTTCCCTATGGATGAAACGGTGACCAACTACTTAAACAACAATGAAAAGGTTGATCGCAACCTTGAAAATGCGGCATGGATTGGTGCCCGCCCAGAGTCAATTATGTTGGATAAAAAAGGCATGTTTGGTACTGTGAACTTAATTGAACGTCTAGGTGCAGAAACACTCGTTTATCTAACTTATGGTAATGATTGTCAAATTGCTATTCGTGCTTCAAGCCTAGCGCCAGTTACACTGGGAGAAACGATTGAATTTGGTCTAGATTTAGAGCAAGTGCACAGCTTTGATGAAAAAGGTGCGCGTCTTAGCCCTGCAATCACTGGTGATTTGATTAAGTCGTTATAAAAAATACATTAATTTGTAGTATGTTTTAAAGGGAGGCCCGTATGAAAACAGACACGTTTAATCAAGTAGAGATCATTGAAAATGTTGATGATGGTATCTATTACTTGGAACACGGCTGGCCTTCCGACTTAATCCGCTGGCATGCCCACGCGCCTTACGAGTTACACCTTATGGTGAGCACTCACGGTAAGGTGTTTGTAGGTGATCACATTGGCCGCTATCAACCTGGCCAACTAATTCTTGTGGGGCCGCACGTGCCCCATAATTGGGTCACAAACAAAGATGAGCCCAGTCCTGTGGCTGTGCGCGACATGGTGATTGTTTTTTCTCATACATCCATGGATCACATGCTTCAAGGATTTAGCGAAATTCAAGAATTAATGTCGATGCTTGAGCTATCTCAGTCTGGCCTTGAATTTGTTGACTTTGATATGTCCCAAGCCATAGATTTGTTTGGCAAAGTGCGTGATGCATCAGGTGTGGAGCGTTTTTTAGCTTTTATGCATCTTTTGTCAAAGCTTAAAGCCTGGCCACACAAACGCACCCTATCTACTGCAAAACTTACCTCACCACTAACAAATTCAGCCGCCAATAAAATAAACGATGTGGTGCAATATATTGCTGATCATTACCAAGAAAATTTATCTCTTGGAAAGATGTCCACCATGATTAATATGAGCGAAAGCGCATTCTCAAGGCATTTTGCCAAATCTACGGGCAATAAATTTGTTGAATTTGTAAACCGGGTGCGCATAGGCAGAGCATGCATTCAATTAGCCGAGACTAATGATCAGATATCAGCGATTTGTTTTGATGTTGGATTCAACAACATTACCAATTTCAATCGTCATTTTGTGAAGCTAAAAGGCAAAACGCCTGGAGAATACCGACGCATTATCCAAACCAATTTAGGTAAAGATAAAGCCATTGTAAAACCAACAATAGCCATGCCATAACATTTGGCTAGTTTCTAAAAAAAATTATAAGTACGATAAAGATAACACTATGAACGCTTTACAAAAAACTCAACTTACACCCCTAAATTACAGCCAAACCGACTGTCAAATAGGCATTATTCATGTTGGTATTGGTGCCTTTCATAGAGCACACCAAGCTGCCTATATTAACACTTTATTAGGCGATGTAGATCAACAAAACTGGGGCATCATGGGTATTAACTTACGCTGCGAAGACGCTCACATTAGCCATTTACTTGCTGCACAAAAACACACATATACCTTAAAAACTTTGTCTCCAGAAAATCACTCGACCTATCAAGAGATTGGGTCTATTTTATCTACTATCGATTGGTCGCAAAACGCTGACGCAGCAGCTGAAGCGGTGAATAATGAAAGTGTTCACTTAATCACTATGACCGTTACTGAAGGCGGCTATTATCTTTCAGAAAACGGGCTATTAGAAACCCACCTACCCATTATTACTGATGCTATAAACGGCTCAGGAAGCTGCATATACGCCTACCTGAGGGCTTCTTTAAATAGGCGTCGTTTGGGTTGCAATCTGCCCATCACATTACTATGCTGCGACAATTTACGTGACAATGGCCATTATCTAAAATCAGGCTTTGAACAGTTTTTGAAGGCATGTAATGACACCCAGCTACTGGATTGGATCAATGGCAATGTTACCTTTCCTTGCTGTATGGTAGATCGCATTACCCCAAGACCTGACGCAATCCATGTGACAGATGTAATGCAAACGTTTGGTTTAAATGACCCTCTTACGGTAATGTCTGAGTCTTACACTCAGTGGGTAATCGAAGATAATTTTGCTGGGCCAAGACCAGACTTTGAGCGTGTGGGTGTGGAAGTAGTAGATGATGTCTCTCCTTATGAAGATGCAAAAATACGTATCCTTAATGGTGGCCACACTATACTCGCCTACTTTGCAGCACTTAAAGGCTACAACACTTATGACCAAGGCCTGGCTGACGAAGAACTCAATACATTGTTTTCAGCCTACGAAACTACAGAAGTGATTCCCGCGATTGGAGAATCTCCAATCAATCTGTTGGACTATTACGCTCTTACTAAAACTCGCTTTTGTAATAGCAACATTGCAGATGCTGTGGCGCGAATTTGTGCCGATGGTGGTATTAAGTTCCCTATCTTTATTTTACCTACAATTGCTACTAGCTATGCCCAAGGTCGTATTCCTGAAAATGGATTACAAGGTATTGCGGCTTGGTATGTATTTATGTGTAAAGTCAAAGCTGGGGAAATTGATTTTGATTATGTAGAACCCAAATGGGCCTATTTGGACACCCTTTTAGATGGGCTTAATGTAACATCATTTATTGAAAGCCAAGACCTATGGGGCAAGTTACCTAACCAGTTCCCAGAGTTTAAACAACACCTAACACAAGCCATCACCTTAATGATCTCGCGTTTTCCAGTGGCTTAATCTAAGATAAAGCTTAACTGAAAACCTGATAAGGTAAATGTAATGCACACACAGCGTCTAGAAGGCAAAGTAGCACTAATCACCGGCGCCGCTAGAGGCATTGGTAAAGCCTTTGCCAAGCGCTACTTAGCTGAAGGCGCTAAAGTCATTATTGCAGACATCGATTTTGAAGCAGCAAGCAATACAGCACTAGCATTAGGTGAACACTGTATTGCACAGGTATTAGATGTAACCGATCAAACTAGCATTGATGACTGTGTGACTCACTCAATTTCTAAGTGGGGAAAAATTGACATCTTAATCAATAATGCCGCATTGTTTACCGCCTCCCCTTTTATCGACATTACCCGCACCGATTATGACAAGGTATTTGCTGTAAACCTGGCAGGGCCTGTATTCATGATGCAAGCCGTTGCAAAGCATATGATTGAGCGTGGAGAAGGTGGGAAAATCATCAATATGGCAAGCCAAGCAGGCCGCCGTGGTGAAGGTTTGGTAGCCGTCTACTGCGCCACTAAAGCTGCCATTATCAGTGTGACGCAATCGGCAGGATTAGACCTTATAAAACATGGCATCAATGTGAATGCTATCTCTCCAGGTGTGGTGGATGGCGAGCACTGGGATGGCGTTGACGCATTTTTTGCGAAGCATGAAGGGTTAAAACTGGGTGAAAAGAAAGCTCAGGTAGGTAAAAGTGTACCCCATGGACGTATGGGCGTAGCCCAAGACCTTACTGGCATGGCAGTTTTTTTAGCCAGTAGTGATGCTGATTATATCGTTGCTCAAACCTACAACGTTGATGGTGGGCAATGGATGAGCTAGCCATCATCTAAAGATGCATGAAAACTAGCTCTAACCTTAATTGAAAATCTATGCCAGTTTGAACTGAGTTTTAAGACGAGCAATAATATCATTAGACTCATACAACCACTCTACTGCCCCATCAGCCTGCTCTATTCTTAAACAAGGCACCTTGTGGCGTCCACCTTCTTGGGTCAACTGGGCCTTATGTCGAGCATTACCTTTTGCATCACGTAGCTCAATATGCAGTGCATGGCGCTTTAATTCACGGCGTACTTTGACGCAAAAAGGGCAAGTTTTAAACTGATACATCGACATGGTCGCGGTCACATCATCTATGGCTTTTTGAGCAGCTGCTTCTCTTACTACTGCTTTTGGTGAGGTCATAAAATCTAGTACTAAAATAATTTGTCCCAAAATCCATCGAATAATTTTCATTAACTAGCTCCACCAATAATTGGTTAATTGAAATACGCATTGGTTTATACGCTTAAGCTGATAAGCTAAGCGATTTTGCGGTAAATTGTTTAATAACTCACAGTGCTTACAATCACTTCAAACATCTAGTGAGCCCCTAAAAACTGAGCATAGTCTACAGGATCTGACTAAATTCAGCCTTCTTTTTTATCATCGTTTTATGTGTCCTTAATGACCATTATTACATCGTAATAAGTCGTAGCACGCACCTATACTGTGGTAATCGCACTTAGCGCCAGGCAAAGCAATCCATTGATCTTTTGGTTGATTATCTACATTTAATACACGCCACCACACTCTGCTGGAGGGCTCTATAAAGTGGCTTTCGCAATAGTCACCTAGTAGTTTCAAATAGTTTAAGTATGGAGCGTCTGGATAATGCTTAGATAACATGGCAAGGGCCGGCAAGGTTTCGGCTTGCACCCAAAAGTATTTATTGTCATCACACACAGATCCTTGTGGATCAAAGCCATAATAAAGCCCACCTCTGGTTTTGTCCCAACCACGTTGCCATGCCGTATCAACTAAAAACTTGGCCTTATCTAACATCCAAATTTGAGGTTTATAACCGTGCAATATCAGTAACAACTTAGCCCATTCAGTAAAGTGGCCTGTTTGGTAACCCCAAGGCTTATACAAGTTTTGTGGGTCGTGCTGATTATAGGTCCAATCTACCTGCCAATCTTCGTTGTAATGCTCCCACAAAAGCCCATTGGTAGACGCAGTTTGTTGATTAACAATCGTATTCGCAATGCGCAGCGCTTGCTGCAAAAAAAGATCATCTTGCGTGGCTTCAAAAGCAGCAATAAGGGCTTCACATGCATGCATGTTAGCATTTTGACCGCGATAGCTGGACAATTTCCCAGACTCACTATGCACTTGGTCTGCAAACAAACCAAAATCTTCTTGCCAGAAAACCTGCTGCATTAACTGGTGTATTGATTTCAGTGCAGGCAAAGCAGATGTTATGCCTGCCTGATATGCATTGGCGTATGTGAGCATTAAAAATGCATAGCCATAACAATATTGATCGCAGTCTGTTACTTCACCGTTTTTTAGCTCCCAGTGGAAGCCTTGTGCATTTTTCCAAGTATGATTTTGCTCAATAAAATCTAGCCCATGCTGCACTGTCGCTAAGTGCTTAGCTTTTTGAACACGATTATCAGACAAAAGAGCGCCACGGCAAAAATTAACAACTAAGCGACAGCTGCTCACCAAATGATAGTGCGTGGGGTCTTTGTGGCCACCGTCTATATTTAAGCTGTGGTTAAAGCTCTGGTCAGGTTGCAGGCCGTGGCGTACATAAAAAGCTAATATAGATTGAATTTGCTGTTCTAAAAAGGCATTAGACAACCAACTATCTTTGACCTGACTACTCGCAGTGATCATGGTGCTTTACCTGCTATTCGCGTTTAAGGGCTAACGTTCACGTGATCAAAGTCACTGGCATTACGGCGCTCTGGCAGTTGATCTTTTTCAGGCCCCCACGCTAGGTTGACACGCTTGCCTCTTATTACTGCTGGGCGTTGCTGTATTTGTGTGGCCCAACGCGTTACATTGGTATAACTTGCAACATCTAAAAACTCTGCTGCACTATAGAGCTCGCCTAATACCAGAGCACCATACCAAGCAAAATTTGCGATGTCGGCGATAGTGTACTCATCGCCACACAGGTATTGATGGTGGGCTAGTTGCTTATCTAGCACATCTAGCTGGCGCTTCACTTCCATGGCATAACGGTTAATGGGATATTCTAATTTATCAGGTGCGTAAGCATAAAAGTGGCCAAAACCACCACCCAAAAAGGGTGCACTACCTATATTCCAAAAGAGCCAAGACAGGCATTCTGGGCGCTTAGCCAAACCCAATTCTGGCACAAACTGACCAAACTTTTCCGCTAAGTAGAGCATAATAGCACCCGACTCAAACACGCGTGTGGGCTGTGCGCTACTGTAATCTATTAATGCTGGGATTTTTGAATTGGGGTTAATATCTACAAACCCACTACTAAATTGAGCCCCTTCGATAATATTAATCAGCCACGCATCATACTCGGCATCTTTAAGTCCCAGCTGCACTAACTCCTCCAGTAAAATCGTCACTTTAGCGCCGTTAGGAGTGCCCAATGAATAAAGCTGCAAAGGGTGTTTGCCTTTAGGCAACTCTTTATCATGTGTGGCACCGGCTACAGGTCGATTGATGCTAGCAAAGTGGCCGCCACTTTGGGTATCTAATGTCCATACTTTGGGAGGGGTGTAAATGTCGCTCATGTTGAGTATCTCTGTGTGTAGTAAATAGCAAAGGTGATTATATTCATAGGCCTGTCAAAGCCTATAGCTATTTTTTAAAGTTGATTAGCTTGCCTACATTATAGGCACATTGGTCTAAGTTAAAAACCGCATTTTCAATAGCTTTGGGTAAATCACTCACACCTGGCATGATGCTAAAACACGCATCAATACCCGCCTCCACCATTAAGGTTTCGTCAACGTCTACACTGCCCACAATAGCCATCACGAAAAGGCCATGCTGCTTAGCGCGCTTTGCCACTCCTACTGGTGCTTTACCATTAAGGCTTTGGGAATCTAAACGGCCTTCACCGGTGATCACTAAATCAGCATCACTTAGATGGGCATCAAATTCAATGCGATCTAATACTAAGTCTATGCCAGGTTGAAATTGAGCTTTGGTGTATTGCATTAAACCAAATCCAGTGCCTCCTGCTGCACCTGCACCTGCATGGTCTCGGTGGACTAAACCTGTCGTGGCTTCGCTAACATTTGCAAAGTGTTCCAACGCCGCATCAAGCTGAGTAACCATTGAAGTGGTAGCCCCTTTTTGGGGGCCGTAAATGACACTAGCCCCTTTAGGGCCCAGTAAAGGATTGTCTACGTCACAGGCAACGGATATGGTGCATTCCATCAATCTAAGATCCAGCTGATCTGTATTAATGCTATGCACTTGGGCTAAAGCCGCACCGCCAAACCCAACAGGAGCACCAGATTCATCATTTAGCTGTAAACCCAAGGCTCTCAATAGACCAGTGCCTGCATCATTGGTGGCACTTCCACCTAGGCCTATAATAAAATCTCTCACGCCCAAATCCAGGGCTTTAAGCATAATTTCTCCAGTGCCATAGGTAGAGCTAACTAAAGGGTTACGATCTTTATGAGGGATGAGTCCAAGCCCAGAAGCTGCAGCAATATCAATCACTGCAGTGCCATGTTCATTCAAGGGCGGCAGCAAACCCCATTGAGCCACAACACGCTTACCCTGAAAATTGAGAAGTGAACTGACGCTAGTTTCAATAATACGGCCGTTAGTGGCCTCTACAAGAGCAGCAGCAGTGCCCTCTCCGCCGTCAGCTAAAGGCAAACATAACATTTGCGTATTTGGCATTGCTCGCTGTAGAGCAGACGCAATAGTCTGCGCTACAACCACAGCACTGAGGGTCTCTTTAAAAGAGTCTGGCGCTATGATTATCTTGCGCATATTAACTTTGCCTGT
>DKMQ01000027.1 GCA_002470565.1 Oceanospirillaceae bacterium UBA7410
CTTGTAGGCCGCTATGCAGATGACATACCAGCAGCTCCAGGCACTTTATACTTACGCCCCACGCATATGGGTACAGAAGCTGCCATTGGCAAGGCTGCAGCACCTTCAAACGAATCTATGCTTTATATACTTGCATCCCCAGTAGGGGATTATTTTGCAAGTGGCGATACCACCTTACGGGTGCTAATAGATGAAGACGGTATGCGCTGCGCACCCCACATGGGCATGATAAAAGGTGGTAGTAACTATTGCAGCGCAATGCCTGTAGTAAATAAAGCCCGCGCCGAGCACCAAGCTGATCAAGTTTTATTCGCCCCTCAAGGAGATGTGCAAGAAACAGCCGCAGCCAACTTTATTTTAATCGATGGTAATGAAGTGATTACTAAAGCGTTGGATTCTACTTTTTTACACGGCGTCACTAGGGCATCTGTATTAACCTTGGCACAAGAAATGGGCATGAAGATAAGTGAGCGTGATCTTAGTGTAGAGGAGCTACTAGAACGTAGCGCTCACCCGGATGCAGAAGCTGCACTTTCTGGCACAGCGGCGGTGCTAACTCCAGTAGGCACCTTAATACATCATGGTAAAGACCATACTGTGGGTACAGGCAAACCAGGCAAAACTACAGTTAAGCTTCGCAAGGCCTTAAACGACATTCAGTTTGGTTTGGCAAAAGACCGCTTTGGTTGGCTCACTAAAGTTTAAAACTTAAGCTGCCAACATGGCTTGAAGCTTTATGAGCTGAGCTTTTTTTCAATACTGGCAGACAAAGCCACCTTGCCTTTGGTGCTGTAATCTTGAATACGGCTTTCTATGTGTGGCAGCTGGTAAAGATAATTAACCATCATGCCTTGGGATTGTTTTAAACCATTGTCAGAGGTGTCTGCTAGCCAATTTAAGCGTTCGATCTGGGCGCCATTGCTTAGATGAAAGTGGGCCACAGGGTCACGGGCATAGCTTGGGTTGCGCTTTTGCTTCTCTTTGCCAAGGTAGTGAATCGCCATTTTTTGCATATGCTCTGGCGATCTCAAAACGACTCCCTCATCTAACAAAGCTGACTCTTGCTCAACGTCTATGTTGTCTAACCACCGGCAAAACCCTGGAATGGGCGATAGGGTTGCAAACGCAGTCAATTGAGTAAATTCTTGCTGCAACTGCTTAACCACCCGCTTAATAAGAAAGTTACCAAAACTGATGCCAGAAAGCCCTGCTTGTGCGTTGGAAATTGAATAAAATATAGCCGTGTCTGCTAAACCAATGTCTTCCAAAGGTGCAGTTGCATCTAGTAACTCTTGCACATTGTTAGCCATACCTTTTACCAAAGCCACTTCTACAAAGATCAACGGCTCATCAGGCATATTGGGGTGAAAAAAAGCAAAGCAGCGCCGGTCTGAATCAAGGCGATTTTTAAGGTCATTCCAGTCTTTAATGGCATGCACCGCTTCATAGGCAATCAGCTTTTCAAGAAGCTCTGCGCTGGAGCGCCAGTTGATCTCTTCCATTTGCAGCAAACCCACATCAAACCATGCACTTAAAAGACGTTTTAAATCAGCTTCTAATGGCGCAAGGTTTGGGTGCTTTTTTGTTAAGCGCAGCAGCTGTGCACGCATATCCACAAGAAACTTAATGCCTTGGGGCAGCTCATTAAACTGTGCCAGCAGTTTCATTCTTGGAGGCTCTAAAGCAATACGTAGCTGTGCTTCTAAAGCCACTCGTTCACCTGAGTCAGCGGCTAACCAAGATTCTATAACTTGAGTTAGTTGTGCTTCATCTACATTATAATTGTCGGCCATCAAGGACAAAAACCGCACTCTTCCGGCATCATTTAGCCCTAAAAAGTGCCTACCAAGCTCTGCCGCTCGACCCCTTGCAGCCACCTCACCACCATCACTTTTAAGACAGGCGTCCATCCACGTTAGCAATACTTTTTCATCAGCAGCATTTAAATGTGGATCAAGGGATAGTTTTTCCAATAGGTGCTGCTGTTTTGGCAGATCCCGCCAAAAAGGCACCCATCTACGTATCGTCTTTTGGAGTAATTGGTGAGCTAGTTGCTGCATATGCATTCCTTTACGTAGCTTTGCCTCAATCCATCTTGTTAGCCTTTGGCTTAGAAGGTGTGGCTGAATTTATCTCGTCACTTTATCACCATCTAGCTCATCAATACTTACTTGACTTGTGGGTCGAGAATCACTTTGACCTTGTTTGGTTTAATGCTTATAAGCACTAAATATGGGTTTAAATAGGCAGGATTTCCAGCGGCCCAAGCACTTGGTGCAAATCATTGAGCATTAAATCAGGAGCCTTAGATAAAGGCTCTGATGGCTGAGAAAAGCGGTTAATCCAGGCTACATTAAAGCCAAAATTTACCGCTCCTGCAACGTCCCAAGCATTACTGGAATGAAACAACACTTGATTTTTAGTGACCCCAAAACCATCAAGGGCTAATTGATAAACTCTTGGGTCTGGTTTATATATGCCAAGCTCATCCACAGAAATCACTTGGTCTATTAGGTCGGTTAGCCCAGCGTACTCTACTGCTGCGTGCAACATATTAGGTGAGCCGTTAGATAGAATGGCCGTGGCTATGCCCGCCCCACGCAGTTGTTTGAGTGTGTCTTTTACTTCGGCGTAACTTATCAGTTGATTGTACGCCAGTAATAATTTTTGCTCTAGTGCCGCATCGTTAACTGAATAGGTTTGCAAGGCATAATGCAACGCTTCTTGGGTGACTTGCGCAAAATCTACATAACGCCCCATCAAACTGCGTAGCCAAGTGTATTCAAGCTGTTTTTGACGCCACAACATAGAAATCATCTGCGCCTGATCTCCTAACGCATGGGCATGCTGGCCTACGGCTGAATGCACATCAAACAAAGTGCCATAAGCATCGAACACACATAAAGAAACTTCTTTAAACTTAGATTCCATAACACTATACCTTTATTAACAACCAGATTAATTACACTATTTATAAGCAAATGCGCTCACTAACAGCATACTCTAATTTTTATCTATTGGCTGATACACTGCGCAGCAACTATGGTGAGCCTACTACTAAGCGCATAACGCCACTATGATAACGATTTTTTATATGTAAAAATAATGAGAACGCAAGCCACCTAAACATACAGCCAAATTTTTGGTCGTAAAAATATTGATAAAAATGGGCTCTTGAATTGAAAATATTATTAGCAGGCTGCGGCGATATTGCCCAGCGCATACCTCCAAACCTGCCTGAAGAGCACCATTTTTTTGGTTTAAAGCGCAGCCTCACAAAGCTTGCCCATGGTATTACCCCTTTAGCGGGTAATATTAGAGATGACGCATATTTAGATATTGTGTTTGAAGAAGGTTTTGATGTGGTGGTTGCCACCCTCACACCAGACAATATGAGTGAAGAAGGCTATCAAAAGGCCTATGTTGATTCTTCTGCGGCTCTAGCTTTAGCTATCTCACGCGCTGTGTATAAACCTAAGTTGGTTATTTGGGTGTCTAGCACCAGTGTATATGGCCAAAATATGGGGGCATGGGTGGATGAAGACTGTGAAGCCACTTCCACATCGTTTTCTGGCCAAGCACTGCGCAAAGCCGAAGAAACTATATTAGCCGCGCCATTAGCTGCATCGTGCACAAGTGTAGTGGTAAGATTTTCAGGGATTTACGGGCCTGGTCGCACCAGAATGTTAGATCAAGTGCTGGCAGGGGTAGGGTGCACAAACCAGCCTGAGCAGTGGAGCAACCGAATACATAGTGAAGATTGCGCCGCAGTGATCGCTCACCTCATTCTCTTAAATGAGCAAGACAAAAGCCTATTACCTATCTATGTGGCCACAGATTGCCAGCCAGTCACCCTATATGAAGTGCGCCATTGGTTGGCGGCGCAGCTAAATGTAAGTTTAACAGCGAAACCTACAAGCTCACGCGCTGCCAGGCGCTGCAGCAACCAAAAGCTACTAGACAGTGGGTATAAATTCAAATTTCCCACTTACCGCGAAGGCTATTTGGCGCTAATAGAAGAGCTAAAATCTCCCCAATCTTAAGCCTTTTAGCTTACTCTTTGGCTATATAAGCTTGGGTAAATAGTGCTAAATTTCTCATAAGAGCGCTGATACTG
>DKMQ01000088.1 GCA_002470565.1 Oceanospirillaceae bacterium UBA7410
TTCGCTGTAAGGCATAAGTCTCGTAAAGGTTATGAATGAACATATACCATACTCCTAAAGCCCTTTAAAATCAAAGCGATCATATAAACTGCGCCTTAGTAGTTTATTCTTAGTCGTAACAAAAAAGGTTTAGTTTTTGTTACGATTAACGCGCATCAACCTAAAGGGTTAAACTGATTTGTACAACCTTTCTGGGCGCCCAACGCTACCGTAATGGATTTCTACACTTATTTTTTGTAAGCCTACTAAATATTCTAGATAGCGTCTGGCTGTGGTCCTGCTAGCACCGATCTTGTTACCTATTTGTTCTGCACTTACCGCTTGTGTTTGTTCACAAATCACATGTAACAGGTTATTAAGAGTAAGCTCGTCAATGCCCTTGGGTAGGCGCGTGATTTTTGGGTTGGATGTTTTTGCTACGCGTATAAGCTGATCTAAATCGGTTTGGGCCATATCATCAACGGCTTTAAGTCGCTCATAGTGATCTATGTAATTGGCTAAGCTTATTTGTAGTCGTTCAAACACCAATGGCTTAAGAATGTAATCAAACACACCGCCGTGAAGGGCAGCCTTGAGCACGTCAACTTCTTTAGCTGCAGTAATGAGTATAACGTCTGTGGCACAATCATTAGCGCGTAAGTTGCGTAAAAACTCCATACCATTGCCAGAAGGAAAGTATACATCAAGCAACAGTAGGTCAGGTTTGAAGATGTTTACCAAATCTTGCGCATCTATGAGGCTGTGAGCAATGCCTACTAGTTCAAAGCCTGCAATACGTTGTAAGTAGGTTTGTTGAATCAGGGCATTTTGTGGATTGTCTTCAGCAATAACCACGCGGATTAGCTTTTCATGTTTCATAAGCTAGGTGCCTGCTTAGGTAAGCTAATGGTCACAAGGCTACCACCTAAAGGTGCATGTTCCATAGCCACATAACCGCCAAGACGCTCTGCCAGTTTTTGCACTAAATGCAACCCAATGCCATGATCTTCACCTTTTTTGGTGCTGTAACCTTTTGTAAAAATTAATGAGTGTAGGTTAGATTCAATGCCAGGCCCCTGATCTTCTACTTCAAAGATCAGGTCGGTTCCATAATCTGTCATTGATATAGACACCTTTTTTCCGTGGGCATTTTTCATTAAACATGCTTCCATAGCGTTATCAATAATGTTTCCTACCATGCTCACTAGTTGGTCTCTGGGAATATGTTCGAAGATGTCGTTCATGTGGCTTTCTGGGTCTATATATAGCTCCAAACCTAGCTCTTTAGCGCGATTAAATTTGCCTAACAAACAACCCGCTAAAACAGGGTCGGTCACTGTGTCCATTAATAGTTTGATCAACACTTGGTGTGCTTGGTTTTCTTGACCAATAAGCGATAAGGCTTTATCAGATGCGCCAATTTGAATTAAGCCTGCAATAGTATGCAGTTTATTAGTATATTCATGGGTTTGGCTGCGCAGGCTATCAGCATATTGCTGCATGTGATTTAGCTGCTGACTCACCAAATCCAACTCGTCTTTAGGTCTAAAGCTAGCAACCAAGCCAATCACCTGTGTTTGGTTTAATAGCGGTAGTCGGTTAACGATAAAGGGCTTTTTGTTAAACCACACTTCTTGCTCGAATACAGCAGCACTGCTAATTTGGTTATCCAGCATAGGGCTGTTTGGCATAATGGTACTGACGTTTGCTCCTAGCCATTGTTGCCTAGTATCAAGATCAAGAAAGCTTACTGCAGCTTTATTGATGGTCGTTATTTCACCATCGGCGTTAGTGGTAATGATTCCCTCTCGCACAGATTCTAATGTGGCATTGCGTTCTTGATAGAGTTGGCCTATTTGTTCTGGTTCTAGTCCAAAAATGGCTTTTTTAAAGTGGTTAGCAAACCATAGCGCTGTTATTAAGCTAAATATAAAGCCCGCTAAAATGACCCACAACAAGGTAGCTCGGTAGTTATTGATGACAGCATCTATATTGTCCAACAAGTAGCCTACAGACACTAAGCCAGTAATATCTTTACCATTGGCCCCAAATACCGGTGCGCGAGCTCGCATAGACCAACCTAAACTACCTTTTGCTTTAGAAATAATCGCTTGGCCATGTTTTAGAGTAGGGCTAATGTTGTCGTTGTCATCGTCCATCATAGATGCGCCTAATTTGTCGATATTAGGGTGAGACAGGCGCAGGCCCTTGCTGTTACCAATGACCACAAAACGGGCATTGGTTTGTTTTGCAAGCGTCATGCTTAGCGGCTGTAAATAGGTTGAATTACTATTGGCAACTGCTGTCTCGATCTCTGGCATTGCAGCGATAGTTTTGGCCACGTGTAAGGCTTTAAGACCAATTTCATCATCCAGAGATTGGCTAAGATATTGCACAGCAAATAAACCAAGCATACTTGTTTGCAATAAGGCCATAAGACCTAAAATTAGCATCATGCGGCTTTTTAGCTTAAGTCGTCTAAAGGGGAGTTTAAGGTTTTTTATTGTTATCTTCATGGCCACATATTACTTAAATTATGGGTGTATTGCTTGTGAACATTATGACCAAAATAAATTTTAAACACTTTAAAGTGTTTACACCCATAAACTTTGCGTTAGTTAACATCTTGGTTATTGTGCGTGAGCAAAAAAAATAACTTAAGGAATAATTATGTTACAGAAATTTAAAACTAACAAACGTCTGTTGCTCACAGCCGCTTTGATGACAGGCCTTCTTAGCGCCAGTGGAGCTCAGGCAGAAATAGATTCGATCCACTTCTTAATACCAGGTGGGGCAGGTGGTGGCTGGGATGGCACAGCTCGTGGTACTGGTGAAGCGCTCACCAAATCTGGTTTGATAGAAAACGCTTCATATGAAAATATGTCCGGCGGAGGTGGCGGTAAAGCTATTGCACATTTGATCGAAACTTCTGATCAAGCTAATGGCACATTGATGGTGAACTCCACCCCCATCGTGATACGTTCATTGTCTAAGGTTTTCCCACAGTCATTTAGAGACGTCACTCCAATTGCTGCCACCATTGGTGACTTTGGCGCTTTTGTTGTAAAGGCTGATTCCAACTATCAAAATTTTAGTGATGTTGTAGCAGCCTATAAAGCAGATCCTCGTTCTGTAACTATTGCAGGTGGTTCAGCTCGTGGAAGTATGGATCACCTAGTAGCCGCTATGGCCTTTAAGGCAGCCGGCGCTAACCCAAATAAAGTTAAGTATTTAGCCTTTGATGGCGGTGGCAAAGCCATGGCTAGTCTTCTATCTGGAGAAGCTGGGCTACTTTCAACAGGTTTCAGTGAAGCATTAGCTTTAGCTGCAGCTGGTGAAGTGCGTATCTTGGTAATGACAGGTAGCGAACGTTCTGATGCCGCGCCAAGTGTGCAGACATTACAAGAGCAAGGATATGATGCTACATTTGTTAACTGGCGCGGGTTCTTTGGTGCACCAGGTTTGTCTGATGCACAAGCCAACGAATATGCTCAAACACTAGGGCAAATGTACGATACTCCAGAATGGGAAGTAGTGCGAGCCCGCAACGGTTGGACTGAAACGTTTAAGCCTCGTGCAGAGTTTGTAACTTTTCTAGAGCAGCAAGAGCAAGTAATCGGTGACCTAATGCGTGAGCTAGGCTTCCTATAAGCTATTGACCTTGTGTATTAGTTGATTACACCTGTGTTTGGACTAGCGCCCTGGTGCGCTTTTCCAAACCTTTTTTCGTTAACCATGGTTTTACTCATGAACCTTACAAAAGATCGTTTCGGCGGATTATTATTTTTATTATTATCAGTGACTTACGGATATTATGCTGCCGATATTCCTCTTCTCCCAGGGGATAAGTTTGAAGTCTTTCATGCCCAAACCTTGCCATATTGGTTGTCTGGTTTAGGTGTTGTTTTTTCCGTGCTATTGATTGTTTTAAAACCAGTGGCATCTTCTACAAGCGAACCATTGTTCAAATCAAACGTTTTACTCATGTTTGGGTTAATGGCGTTCACTTTTCTCTTCTCTGTCGCCCTGCCTTGGCTGGGTTTCCCTATTACTACAAGTATCTTTTTGGCCTCAAGTTATTGGATGTTAGGCGAACGTAGGCCCAAGATGTTGGTATTTGCATCGGTGCCCTTTGCGTTGGTGTTTTGGCTATTATTAACCCAAGTGTTGGATGTTTATATTGCTCCAGCGCGATTATTATTTTGGTAGGAGAAACACATGTTTGAAGGTGTATTTACCGGGTTATCTACAGCGCTCATGCCGTTTAACTTATTGATGGTAGTCTTGGGTTGTTTCTCAGGAACCTTTATTGGCATGTTGCCAGGCCTTGGCCCCATTTCTGCCGTGGCTTTAATGATACCAATCACTTATACCTTAGACCCATCCTCTGGCATCATTTTAATGGCTGGAGTGTACTATGGTGCTGTATTTGGCGGCTCCACCTCTTCTATTCTTATTAATGCGCCAGGATGTGCAAGCACCTTGGTGACCACCTTTGACGGTTATCCTTTAGCTCAAAAAAATCAAGCCGGTAAGGCTTTAGCCCTGGCAGCTTATGCTTCTTTTTGTGGCGGTACTGTAGGTGCGATTATATTGATATTTGCAGCGCCAGCATTGGCCAGCGTGTCTTTAAGTTTTCAATCTTCAGATTACTTTGCACTGATGCTATTAGGTCTTACGTCTGTGGCGGCCTTTTCAGGTAAAGGCCAGGTGATTAAATCGATGTTGATGACCGTGTTTGGTTTGATGATCGCAACCGTAGGTAATGATGTTATTACAGGTGCTCCACGCTATACGTTTGGGCAAATGGATCTAGTGGATGGAGTGAGCTTTTTATTGCTAGCTATGGCCACTTTTGCCTTGGCTGAAGTGATGATGACCATCATGCGCGGGAAGATGTATGCCAACAGTGAAACGATGCAACCTGTGGCTTTGAGCAGCATGAAATTGTCTATGTCTGAAGTGAAAGAAGTGGCACCTACCGTAGCTAGATCATCGGTATTTGGCTTTATTGTGGGCGTCTTGCCTGGCGCGGGTGCAACTATAGCGTCATTTTTAGCCTATGGGCTTGAGCGTAATCTAGCGCCATTAAGGCTTCGAAAAATGTTTGGTAAAGGCGCATTAAGAGGTTTGGCTGCGCCAGAGTCTGCCAATAATGCAGCATCTACTGGCTCTTTTGTTCCCTTGCTTACTTTAGGCATTCCAGGCTCTGGTACCACCGCCATTATGCTGGGAGCTTTAATCGCTTATGGTATTCAGCCTGGCCCTCGACTATACCTGGATCATCCAGATATATTTTGGTCAGTTATTATTTCCATGTATTTTGGTAATTTAGTGCTCTTAATCTTAAACTTGCCTTTAATTCCCTATATATCCAGATTGTTGGCTATACCACCACAAATACTGAACCCTTTAATCATATTCTTTTCTATTATTGGCGTGTATTTAGTGAGTTTTAACACCTTTGATATTCAAATGATGGTGTTTATTACATTAATGGCAGTAGGCTTAAAAATGCTCGACTTCCCCATGGCACCTATGTTGCTTGGCTTTATTTTGGGTGGTATGTTGGAAAAGAATTTGAGCAGAGCTTTAGTGGTGAGTGACGGAAGTTTTGACTTTCTGTGGAATCGACCTCTAACCTTGTCTATTATGTGTGCCACTATCACTATTTTGCTGCTACCTGGAGTGATTAGTTTTATTAAACGCATAGGTAGTAAAGGGCTCCCTGGTGCAGACTAATAACTGCATAATGGATGGCCTTTAATCACTTAATTAAAGGCTTTAGGGCTTTGTAGGAATTCAATATGGACAAAATCGTACAAGATTTTCCGCCAGCATCAAGGCGCTTGCGCCTAGGCTTTGTTGGAGGCGGGCAGGGGGCTTTAATCGGTGAGGTGCACGCCAATGGTGCGCGCCTTTCTAATCGCTGGGATATTGTCGCAGGAGCCTTGTCATCTAATCCACAACGCGCTAAAGCCTCAGGTCAAGCGTGGATGCTAGATGATGACCGTATCTATAGTGATTATCGAGATATGGCCCAAAAAGAAGCGGCTCGTGCGGATGGCATTGAAGCGGTAAGCATTGTGACCCCAAATCATTTGCACGCACCTATAGCCAAAGCCTTTATGGATGTTGGTATTGATATTATTTCGGATAAGCCTCTAACAACCACCCTTAAAGAAGCCCAAAGTCTAGCCAAGGCACAAGCTAGGGCTGGCGTGGTATTTGGTGTCACTTATGCCTATTCTGCCCATGTCATGGTTAGACAGGCCCAAGCTATGGTGCGCCGTGGGGATTTAGGCGATATCCGTCAAATCCATGTGGAGTACTTTCAAGACTGGGCTATGGACTTGACCGATCAAGGTGATGATGCACCTTGGCGCTTGGACGTAGCGCAAAACGGCCCATCTTTTACTGTGGGTGATATTGGGACTCACGCTGAACATTTGGCGAGGTTTGTATCAGGTTTAAATGTTGAGGCTGTACGAGCAGATTTTCATGTTACGGGCAAACCCAAAGCTTTGGAAGACACTGCGTTCATGCAACTGCGCTTTGAAGGTGGAGTGCCAGGTACCTTGATGGTGAGTCAGACTATGGCTGGCAGTCAATGTGGTTTGCGCTTGCGAATATGTGGCTCTAAGGCAAGCTTGGAGTGGCTTCAGGAACAACCAGAAATTTTGCACTTACGTGCTATCGGAGCTCCTGAACAGATTATCTCCCGGGGTCATGACGCAGGCATGATTGCAGATACACAACGCTTATTACGCATGCCTCGCGGGCATCCAGAAGCCTTAACAGATGCTTGGGCTAATCTATACTTAGAGTTAGCTGTGGCGATACAGGCTCGCAGGGAAGGCAGGGAGTTACCCCAAGACCTTTTGGCTTATCCAACCATTGCTGATGGTGTGGAAGGTATGCGTTTTGTGGAAGCGGCTATTGCATCTAATGCAACTGATGCTTGGGTGTCTTGCACCCAAAGCACCTAAT
>DKMQ01000042.1:0-23737 GCA_002470565.1 Oceanospirillaceae bacterium UBA7410
AAGGTAAAAGAGACCGTCAACTTTGTTATACCAGAACGTCCGGGAATGATTTACCGAGATAGGGTACAAACTAACTGGGCGTTTCAAATTCACTTGCCTATAGGTAGCCACGTGCCGTTTTATTGCACCGCCAGTGGCAAAACTTATCTTGCCAGCCTAAGCCCCAAAAATCGCCGCACCATGGTAGAAAGCCTCCACCTTGAAGCCATCACAGCTAACACTGTAAATAGCGTTGAGTCGCTGCTAGAAGAGCTTACGCTAGTGCAAAAGCAAGGCTTTGCTCTAGATAATGAAGAATTTTATGTGGGTATGATTGCCATTGCAGTGCCAGTGTTAGATCCAAAAGGCCGATACCATGGTGCTTTAGCTATGCATGGGCCGACTTTGCGCTTAGATTTAAGCTCAATTAAGGATCACTATAACGATTTAAGGTCTGCAGCCAACCAGCTTAGTGAGCTTATATTTTCGGTGTAATTAAGTGCTTACTCAGTTCATAAGGTGTGGCGCAATGTAACTGCGACATAATTTGCTCTAGCTCATCTAAAATTAAATCAAGCGCGTGAGCTGCACCGTCTTCACCATGAGCCGCCACTCCATACAACATAGCTCTACCAGTAAATACCATTTGCGCACCTAAAGCTAAATACCGAGCTACATCCACACCAGACTCCACCCCACTATCTGCCATGATTGTGGTTTTATGGCCTAGTTCATCAGCAATAGCTTTAAGACATAAAGCGCTAGGCTGTGCAGCATCTAACTGGCGCCCTCCGTGGTTAGACACAATGATTGCATCAGCGCCAAGCTCTATCGCTTGCGTGGCATCTGCTACATGGCTTATACCTTTGACTATGAGGTTATGTGGCCACATTTGGCGTATTTGCGCTAATGTTTGAGCATCTACTACAGCACGCATACGGGTACGCATAAACTGCGCTGCATCACTCATAGCCATGGTAGAAGAATCCATATATGGCGTCAGATTGGCAAATTGAGGCAAGCCATGAGCTACAGTAGCCATGCTCCACTTAGGCCTTATCATTGATTGAAACACACTTGTGGGAGTGATCTTTGGTGGCACACTTAAGCCACTTTTTATGGCCCTTATACGCCTACTTGGTGTGGGCACATCAAGGGTTACAACAAGGTTTTTACACCCACTTTGCTCTACCCGCCTAAGTAAATCTGCACCTATAGCAGCATCTGACGGGGGGTAAAGCTGAAACCAAAAATTTTCTTTAGCATGCACCGCTGCGTCTTCAATTGACAAAGTAGACACGGTACTTAATACAAACGGGATATTAGCAGCATGGGCAGCACGGGCGTGCATGGCAGAGGCATTTGGCCACACTAAGCCAGTTAGCCCCAAAGGGGCCACGCCAACAGGCGCATTATAGCTTTGGCCTAACACATGGGTAGATAAATTTGGAGCTGTATGGGGCGCCAAATAGTCTGGACGTAAATGCACATTATTTAATGCTGTTCTATTATTGGCTACCGCTGTATTGGCATTGCAGCCTTCCTCTATGTAGTCAAAGACAAAAGTTGGAATACGTTTTTTCGCGCGTTTTTTAAGATCATCGATACAGGCAGATCTTAAGAGCAACTTATCCATTACTGTGTCCTGCTATAGGTGATGGTCTGGCTGTAATACAATTTTAGCTGCCGCAGCACGTCCGTAATGTAAGTCTGAGAATGCTTGAGCACCTTCACTTAAGGGCCTAAGTTCTACCCATCTCAAATCGCCTAAACGATCAGAACAAAGCATATCTAACGCAGCTTGCATGTCTGCTGGAGTATAACAATAATTACCTAAAACAGTGATTTCTTGCAAAGTGATACGGCGTATATCTAGCCCTTCATGGCTATTTTGTAAACCCACATGAGAAATAATACCACCCGCTGCAACCTGCTCACTGGCCATGGCCCGAGTAACTCCTGCACCTACACAATCAAACACTACATCATATCCACTGGCACTTGGTGCAGTTTGGGTGCTTGGGTCAAATACGGTCACTATGTTTTGCTGGTCAATGGTATTTCTGCGCAACGCATTGGTTTCTGCTAAATCGATATTACAACAACCCTTAGCTGATAAAATAAGCGCCGTTAACAAACCTACCGCACCACCGCCAATCACCAAACAACGCTGTTCTGATAAAGGTCTATAGCTCACCCGCTCTACTAAAGCCACGGCATGCAGTGCTGTAGCTGTAGGCTCTGTAAGGCATGCAACCCATGGTTTTACATTAGCAGGGGGAACAAGCAGATTAGTCTCATCAATGACTAGATATTGCGCATAAGCACCTGCTAAACGCATACCAATGATCTCACGATCGCTGCATAAATTAGCTCTACCAGACAAGCACGGCGCACAGTGTCCGCAGGTCATTAATGGGTTGATGACCACGTGTTGGCCAGTCTCATGCCTTGATGAAGTGACGACCTTACCTGCCACTTCATGACCTAAAATAAGAGGCGGTACGCGCCGCTCATCCAAGCCATGGTAAGCGTGCATGTCTGAGCCACAAATGGCAGTAGCTGCCACTTCAATTAGCGCTTGATTTGGGCCAGCTACTGGCTTCTTTTCATCACGGTAATGTACTTCTTGAGTGCCTGTATAAACTAAAGCTTTCATGGTCATGGTCGCCGCCTTTGGGTGATTAATAGCCTAATCAATTAGGCTATAGATAGTTTTTAAAGGGTAATAAAACCCACAAACTAATGACTTAAATCAAATGTTTCCGTAGGGAAATATTTACTCAAGCGGTCATCACCACTGCGAGCGTGCCCTTCCATACCTTCTAGGCGAGAAATACGAGCTGCAGCTGCACCTACTTCGCGGTTGGCTTCGCGGGTCATACGTTGAGTGGTCACCGTTTTAATAAACTTACCTACTGACAAACCACCCGTATAACGAGACGCGCCTTTAGTAGGTAAAATATGGTTAGTGCCAGAACACTTGTCACCGTATGTTACTGTTGTTTCTTCACCAACAAATAAAGAACCATAGTTGTTTAGATTATCTACCCACCAATCTAGGTCATCACAATGAATTTCTAAATGCTCCGCAGCATATTTATCACTTACTTCTACGGCTTCTTCACGAGTGTCGCATAAAATTACTTCGGCATAGTCTGCCCATGCAGATCGTGCTGCAGAACGAGACGGCTCAGGCATAGATTCAATTAAGCCAGGCACTATTTCGATGGTTTTTCTAGCCACTTCTGCATCTAAACTAATCAACCATACAGGTGAATCTGGGCCATGCTCGGCTTGGCCTACCAGATCACTTGCTACAATTCGCGGGTCTGCAGTGTGGTCGGCAATGACCGCAATTTCTGTAGGACCTGCAAACATATCAATGCCTACACGACCAAACAACATGCGCTTAGCCTCGGCTACAAAACGGTTACCAGGGCCTGCCAAAACATCAGCAGATCGACCAGTGAATAAACCAAACGCCATGGCAGCAATACCCTGTACGCCACCTAGCGCAAGTATACTATCTGCACCACAATAGTTTGCAGTGTATAAAATGGCATCATTTACACCTGTGCCTGGTTTTGGTGGCGAGCATGCGACCACGTGCTTTACACCAGCAGCCTTAGCTGTGGCCACAGACATAATGGCAGAAGCGACATGAGAATAGCGCCCACCAGGAATATAACAACCTGCAGTTTGTACTGGGATTTGACGCTGACCTGCCCACAAGCCAGGAGATAGCTCTACTTCAAAATCTTGCAGTGCTTGACGCTGTCTTTGAGCAAATTTGTCAACACGTTCATGGGCAAAACGAATGTCATCTTTTACTTGTTGTGTCAAACGCGAAGTCGCTTGGTCTATGTCATCGCTAGTCACAAGAATATTACCATGGTACCCATCTAGCTTAGCGGCGTAATCTACACATACCTGCTCGCCGCCTGCTTCAATTTCTGCCAACATTCTTGCCACTGTGGCACGAGTATCATCTTCACCTGTTGCAGATGATTTTTCAGCTTTCTTTAAGTAACTAATGGTCATGGTGTAAATCCTCGATAAGTTTTGTAAGCGCTTACATTTAATAATTGTGGCTATAGTAGACCATTAAAATGACACAAACAAGCACATAAATGTTTTTTGTATGCGCTTACATTTTTCCAGTGTATACTCAAGTTCAATATTGAAAGAGCTAAAACCATAGTGAACCTATTAAATAAGCAAGCCACACAAGGCGATGTAGCCAAGGCTGCTGGCGTTTCTACAGCCACTGTATCTCGGGTTATCAATCAACCTGACTCTGTGCGCATGCCTGTAAGATTACGCGTAGAAGCAGCCATTACCCAGCTGCAATATGTTGCCGACGCTGCAGCACGCGCATTAGCAAGTAAACGCTCTCGATGTATTGGAGCAGTAATCCCTACCCTTGCCAACGCTATTTTTGCCGATGGTATTGAAGCCTTTCAAACTCAATTAAATGAAGCAGGTTTGAGCTTAATGCTCACCTCATCTAGTTATGATACAAAACACGAGCTCACTCAAGTGCGCACACTCATAGAGCGTGGAGTGGATGCAGTTATGCTAGTAGGGCTTGATCATGATCCGTTAATTTATTCCTTGCTACAGCAGCGCAAAATTCCCTATGTACTTACATGGGCATACAATAAAGATTGCCCTCATCCTTGCGTAGGGTTTGATAATTACGCAGCTGCTAAGCTTATACCCACTCACTTAGCCAATCTTGGGCATCAAAAATTTGCAGTCATTAATGGTATATCAAAAGGTAATGACCGCGCTTTTGATCGCTTACAAGGTATGCAAAATAGCCTGTTAGCCCACGGTATTACCTTAACCAAAAGCGCTATTATTGAGTGTAATTACACTATTGAAGAAGGCCGTGAGGCGTGCCGAACATTATTAATGTCACAACATCCTCCTACGGCTATTTTATGCAGTAATGATGTCTTGGCAACAGGGGCGCTACTAGAGTGCCAGTCGTGTGGCATTGATGTGCCAGAAGAGGTCTCTATTGCAGGGTTTGATGACTTAGCCATCAGCGCAAATCTTACTCCAAGCCTTACTACAATTCATATCCCCTTCAAACTTATGGGACAAAAAGCTGCACAATATTTGATTAATCGCTTAGCGGGTGAAACACCACCAGCTCAACAAGAGCTAAGCATTGAGTTACGTTTAAGAAACTCTACCAGTGCACCGCGCTAAAACAGCCGCTTTTGTGAGGTGAAAGTACAATGCTATTATTGCTGCGATAGTCTTTTTCCACTCACTAAGAGCTTTTCAAGTAATGGTGCTGTTTGCCAATAAAGGCCATGGCCACCGTTCTGATAGGTTTTAATACCTGCAACTACTTTTTGCAAACCTATTTGATCTGCGTAATACATGGGGCCTCCTAAGTAGCGAGGAAAACCATATCCATTAAGCCAAATGGCGTCTATATCACTGGCTTTAGTGGCAATACCGTCTGACAAAATTTGAGCGCCTTCATTAATAAGAGCAAACACTAATCTATTTTGTATTTCTTCGTCACTAATGTTGTCTCGCTGCACCACCCCTAGAGCAATGGCCTCTTTGGCAAGCATCGCCAATACTTTTTCATTGGCTTCAAGTTTTTGGGTGTTGCTGTCATAGTCATAAAAACCTGCGCCAGTTTTTTGTCCTAAACGACCCGCTTCAACCATAAGATCGGCTGCTCGAAAATACAAAGGATCTTGTTTAAGCTGTGGGTTTTCTCTGCGAGCTTTATAAGCAATATCAATACCAGACATGTCATTAACCGCTAAGGGGCCCATAGCCATACCCCAACGAGTCATGGCAGTATCAATTTGATGAGGGCTTGCGCCTTCCAATAGCAACATGTTCGCTTCTCTACCGTAACAGGCATACATTCTGTTACCCACAAAACCATAACAAACCTTTACAGCTACGCTAACTTTACCTAGCGCTTTACCAAATGCCATAACCGTTTTAAGCGTGTGCTCATCGGTCTCTTGAGCACACACCACTTCCAATAGTTTCATAATGTTAGCTGGCGCAAAAAAGTGCATTCCTAATACTTTTTGTCGACGTGAAGTAGATTTAGCAATTTCATTAATGTCTAAATAAGATGTATTGGTTGCCAAGATGGCATCCACTTTGCACACTTGATCTAAGGTGGTAAATATCTGTTGTTTAACTGCCATGGTTTCAAAAGCCGCTTCAACCACTAAATCTGCATTAGCCAAGTGCTCATATTCACATGTGCCTTCAATTAAACTCATGCGATGATCAAGCTGTTCTTTATTTATTAGTCCACGAGTTAATGCCTGCTCAAACCTTTTACGTATACCACTTAACCCACGTGTTAAGTTGTCTTTGTTGGTTTCTAATAACTTAACGGGCAGACCTGCATTAGCAAAACACATTGCAATACCACCACCCATGGTGCCTGCACCTATTACCGCAACCTGAGCAATAGGTAGTAATCTAGTATTTTTAGTTTGATCTTGTGCCACAGATAATTTAGACGCCCCACGTTCAGCAAAAAATGCATGACGCATGGCGCTAGATTGCGAGGAATCACGGCATAGCATGAACAGCTCACGCTCACGCTTCTTTCCTGCCTCAAACGTCATTGAAACTGCATTTTCAATGGATTCAATAGCATATTGTGGTGCTGTTTGGCCTCTAGCTTTTTTAGATAACTTTATACGCCATTGATCAAATAGGTGGCTATCTAGGCCACTAGCATCAATCTGCACTTGAGAAACACGTGGCAGCTGCATAGGTTTTTGAACACCATTTTCTACAACTTGCCTTGCAAAGCTCAAAGCACATTCGAGTAAAACATCCTCTTCTTCTCTATCCAAAGCTAGACCAGTGTCTTGCGCCAAAACATCAATCACACCACAGTCAAAAAGTACGTTGGCACTTTGAGGTTTGCCTGAAGTAATCATTTCTAACGCCATTTCTACACCAGCCAATCTTGGCAGTAGCTGTGTGCCTCCTGCGCCAGGAATCAGGCCCAAATTGACTTCTGGCAATCCACACTTGGTACGAGGCATGGCCACCCTGTAATGGCACGACAAGGCCACTTCAAAGCCGCCCCCCAGCACTGTACCAAACAGTGCTGCTATTACAGGTTTTCGGCACTGGTCTAATTGCGCAAGTACATCAGGCAAGTGCGGCGCTAATGGGGGTTTGCCAAATTCAGAAATATCTGCACCTGCAATAAACGTACGGCCACTGCAACCAATGATAATAGCTTTAACTTTATTGTCATTTCCAGCTGTGTTAAGGCAAGTGACAATGCCTTGACGCACTGCGTGAGATAACACATTCACAGGTGGGTTGTTGATAGTTATTACGGCAATTAAACCCTGCTTTGACAAGGTCACTGGACCATGATTATGTTTTTTAGACGGGTTCACAATGATTAATCCTAATTATAAAATGGATGATATAAGCGTATTAAGTAATACCGCCAAAACGGGTAAAAAATTTCTCACTAGGTTCTGGCATAGGACCTTGGGCATTGGTTATTGTTTCACCAATATAGCAAACTGAAGACTTCGCCAACTTTTTGTAGGCTCGCTTGACTAGGTCTTGGGCTTCATGGCCCACCCATCCAGGGGGCAACATGGCCACTGGCAAGTCTGGGTCACGCAGTAAAATACGCCTATAGTCATGAATCATGGCTTGACGTAATAAAAAACACTCGTCAGGATCTGGTAATGTAATGAATATTTTTTGGCAGATAGGTCGATAAAAATGTAAAAAATCTTTGTAGTAGGTTTCTAGCTCAGATAGTTTCCATCGATTCTTGATTAAATCTTTAAGCACACCCTGTGAGTTTAGATCTGACGTTGACGCATTGAAAACCACTAAATCATTAACGATACCTAATTCATGAATAAGTTCGTCAAGTGAAGATCGCTCTGATGATGGATGTGCATAAAGCCCACCCGCCAAAGTATTGAAGCCTTGCCATATCAAGCTCTTTTTAAAGTCTTCTAATTTTACATCAGGCACAGAAACGGCCAATACTAAGGTCCAATTATTGTTCCATTGAGGTTGTTGAAAAGCATAGATACGCCGTGCTGCTTTTTCATAGTGCCCTGTAGCAAGATCTGTAAAACAATAATAGCTGCACCTACCCACTTTTTTAACTTGCAACCAGTCATTTTGCACTAGGCGGTAAACTGACGTTCTAATTTGACGTTCATTAAAGCCAAAGGGTGCTAACACCTGAATCAAGCTGGCCAAAGATACCCAACTACCATGTTGAGACACCACGTCACCAAACACTGTAACCAACATAGAGGTGCAGCTTATCGTGCTGTCTTTAATATGCTTTTGAATCTTTTTGATGCGTTTTACTTTATCGTTCACTTTGTCATTACCTATCATCAAAACTCACGACCACTTCGTCTGACACCGGGTGCGCCTGACACGTTAATATGAAGCCCGCGGCTACTTCATGTGGTTCAAGTCCATGACTAATGTCCATGTCTACTTTTCCTGATATTAGCTTAGCCTTGCAGGTAGAGCACACACCAGCCTTGCAAGAATATGGCAGCTCCATGCCATTATCCATGCCTGCATCTAAAATATTTGAGCCCACTACCGCCAGGTCAAAGTCGATGGAGCGCCCATCAGAAATCACAGTGACTTTACTCGTTTTTTCTTCACCATAATTTTTTATGCGTAACTTAGATTTTTCTAACATGATGTTAGAGTCTGCCGATGAATTGGCAAATAATTCATAGTGAATCTGTTCACTGGCAAGGCCTTCCAACCTAAAGCCATGGGACACTTCAGAAATCATAGATTCAGGGCCACAAATAAAAGCATCGTTGGTATCAAGGATATTAATGATGTTATATTTTTGTAGCATATAGCCTTTTTTATTATCAATTTTGCCTTTTAAAAGCGTAGAACCTTGGTCCTCTTGGCTCATTATATTGACCCACTTAAAGCGATTTAAGTAGCGGCTCTTTATAAAACTAAGTTCTTCTTTAAACATCACTGTATCGGTACGTTTGTTGCCATAAATCAGCGTTACTGTGCTGTCAGGCTCGGTGCTCAATACAGAAGAGATAATTGATAAAATAGGTGTAATGCCACTGCCTACTGCAAGGCACATGTAGCTTTTCTCATGACTTACATCAAGCAGCGGGGTAAAATTACCTTGTGGTGGCATAACATTAATAGTGTCACCTGCCTTAAAATGATCATTGGCATGGTTTGAAAAAAGCCCTCCTCGCACCCGTTTAATCCCCACACGCAAGTGTCCGTCATCCACGCCACTACATATAGAGTAAGATCTTCGGTGTAACTCACCATCAATGCGTGTTTGTAACGTTAAAAACTGGCCAGGTCTAAACGCAAAGGTTTGTTTTAAGGCATCTGGCACTTGAAAGTTCACCCTAATAGCTGTCTTTGTTTCAGCTTTAACATGATCTATTATGAGTGGATAAAAATGAGTATCTGACACAAATATTACCTAAATATGTTTAAATAAATCAAAGGGTTCACTACAATCGTTACATTGGAATAACGCTTTGCAAGCTGTAGAGGCAAACTCACTTATCATACGTGTTTGATGGGAGTCACAATGCGGGCAGCGTACTTTTGTTGTTTCATTCAGCTCTAGCGTGGGCGACAAGCCCCCATTTTTTGGGTCAACCATATCGTTTGGTGGCGCTATGCCATAACCACGTAATTGTGCACGTCCTTTGTCGGTCATCCAGTCTGTAGTCCAGGCAGGTGTGAGTTCAAATTCAATCTTGACCTGCGAAAACCCTTCCTTTAAAAGTAACAGGGTAATATCTTCACGGATGACATCCATCGCTGGGCAACCAGAATAAGTGGGCGTGATGGTCACCGTGACCATTTTTTCATGTTGGCTAATGTCTTTTAATATGCCAATGTCCCACAAAGATAATACTGGTATTTCAGGATCTTTTACTGCATCTAGCAAGGTCCATAAATGCAGCACTTTTGAATTTCGCCTAAACTGTTCTCGTTGATATTGAATACTGGGCTTTATAGGTATCAAAACCGTTTTTTGAATGGCCATAATTTTACCAGTTAGCCCCAGGAAATGAGCGATACACAAACTGCATTTGAGTAAGTAGGTGGCCTAAATGCTCACTATGGTAACCTTTGCGGCCACCTCTCACAGCCCAATCTTGTTGTGGAATATTAAGGCCGGCTTCTTCAAAAATAGCTTTAACATCAGTCAGCCAAGGCTGCTTTAGGGCCGCACAATCAACCGCTACGCCTGTATCGATTAAACGCTGTTCCAGTGCATCTGATTCAAATAATTCATGGCTGTAACCCCAAATATCATCAATAGCCAGTTGCATACGTTGCTTACTTTCTGTCGTACCGTCACCTAATCGAAGAGTCCATGAGGTACTACGTCTGCAGTGGTAGGTGGTTTCTTTACGTGCCTTTTGTGCGATAGCCACAAGGGTTGGATCAGCAGATTTTGTCAGTGCCAGCAAATAATATTTATTATATAGATCAACCAATAACTGGCGTGTAATGGTGTAAGCAAAATCCCCTCTAGGCAATTCGTTAATCAAATAATTTTCGAATTGACGCTCATCTCGCAAAAAAGCAAAATCATCTTCCGTTTTCCCATCATCACTTAGGGTGGCAGCGTAGCCATATAGCATTCTTGCACGGCCAATATAGTCCAGAGCCACGTTACCCAAGGCGATATCTTCTTCTAGAAAAGGGCCTTCACTTACCCATTCGGATATACGATGCCCTAACACGATGGCATCATCTCCCAAACGAACTACATAGTTGATTAAATCTTGCTTACTATCCACTTTATTTTGAGTAGATTGAGTCATAAATAGGCTCCCGCTCACATCGTAGTGATTTCTTTAGGCAGTGGATAATATGTGGCATGTCGATACGGTTTGTCATCAGAAGGGTCAAAAAAACTTTCGTTGTCATCTTCTTGAGAGGCGCTAATGTCTTGTGATTTAACCACCCAAATACTAATACCCTCTGTGCGACGGGTATAAACATCACGGGCATATTCTAAGGCCTGTTCTCTGCCTTGTGCATGAAGGCTACCCACATGTTTGTGATCAAGCCCACGCTTTGGACGAACAAACACTTCAAATAATTCAAGTTTTTCTGTAGTCATGGTGTCTCGTAATTGTTAATTATTCAAAATTTAAGCGGCATCTACTGTTTGTTTTAATTCTTTCTTTCGATTATAAGCCGCGGTCGCTTCACGTACCCAAGCCCCATCTTCATGAGCTTTCACATGATGCTGTATGCGCTGGCGGTTACAATGACCATTGCCATTAATGACACTATAAAATTCATCCCAATCTAGCTCACCACTGTCATACTGCTCACGCTTTTCATTCCAAACTAGGTCTTTATCTGGATGCTCCAGGCCTAAAAAGGTGATTTGTGACACGGTTTGATCAATGAATTTTTGACGTAAATCATCATTAGTTTCACGTTTTATTTTCCATTTCATAGATCGAGCTGAATGAGCAGACTCAGAGTCGTGGGGGCCAAACATCATTAGTGATGGCCAATAAAAACGATTAAGAGAATCTTGCGCCATGGCTTTTTGGGCAGGTGTGCCATGGGCCAACTCAATCATGATTTGATAGCCTTGGCGCTGGTGAAAACTCTCCTCCTTACAAATTCGAATCATGCTCCTAGCATATGGACCATAAGAGGTTCGTTGCAGTGAAACTTGGTTACAAATAGCAGCACCGTCCACCAACCAGCCAATCGCACCCATATCTCCCCAAGTTTGGGTTGGGTAGTTAAATATAGAGGCATATTTGGCTGTGCCTGTTTGCAAAGCCTCAATCATTTGCGCCCTAGAAATACCTAAGGTTTCAGTGGCACTATATAAATACAATCCATGGCCTGCTTCATCCTGAACCTTCGACAACAACACCGCTTTACGCCGCAAAGATGGTGCACGTGTTATCCAGTTGCCTTCTGGCTGCATACCAATCACTTCTGAATGGGCATGTTGAGACATTTGACGAATTAAATTCTGGCGATAAGCATCGGGCATCCAGTCTTTGGGCTCAATTTTTTGCTCAGCGTCGATTTTCTCTTGAAATAAGCGCTCTAGTTCAATTTCAGATAGCGTGTTTTTAATCATGTTATTCACCATTTTTAATCTGGTTTAATGCGTTATGAAAATTTATGAACAGTCATACGCGTTCAATAATTATTGCAATGCCTTGTCCTACACCAATGCACATGGTGCATAGTGCATATCGTCCACCGCTTCTATGTAACTGATACATTGCGGTAGTGACTAATCTTGCACCACTAGCACCCAAAGGATGACCCAAGGCAATAGCCCCACCATTTGGATTCACATGGGCTGCATTATCAGCAATCCCTAGCGCCCTCATCACAGCTAAGCTTTGTGCCGCAAAAGCTTCATTCAATTCAATAACGTCCATTTGCTCAAGAGTCAGGCCAGTCTGCTTGAGTACCTTTAAGCTAGCAGCTACTGGGCCATAACCCATAATATTAGGTGCTAAACCTGCTGTAGCCATACCTAATATACGTGCTTTGGGAGTTAGACCATGACGCTTAACTGCTTTATTGGAGGCTAACAATAAGGCACAAGCACCATCATTAATACCCGAGGCATTACCTGCTGTGACACTACCACCGTCTTTAAATGGCGTAGCTAATTTACTCAGTGTGTCTAAACTACTTAAGCGCAGATGTTCATCTTGGGAAAAAATAAGGTCTTCTTTATTGCGTTGGGGAATTCGTACTGACACAATTTCTTCTTTAAAAATACCTTCAGCTTGAGCTTTTGCTGCACGGGTTTGACTAGAGAAAGCAAAAGCGTCTTGAGACTTTCTGTCTATATGAAATTGTGTAGCCACATTTTCAGCTGTTTCAGGCATAGAGTCTACGCCGTACTGCTGCGCCATTAAGCGATTCACAAAACGCCAACCCATGGTCGTATCAAACATTTGCGGTTGCCGGCTAAAAGCTGTTTCTGCCTTGGCGATCACAAATGGTGCACGAGACATGGATTCCACTCCCCCAGCAATGATTAGGTCAGCTTCGCCACTGCGGATGGCTCTAGCGCCAGTACCTACAGTGTCCATACCTGAACCACACAATCGATTTAACGTCACTCCTGGCACATCAACTGGTAATCCAGCCAATAAACCACTCATACGTGCAACGTTGCGATTATCTTCTCCTGCTTGATTGGCACATCCATAAAACACATCATCAACACTTACCCAATCAACATTGGGGCTGCGCTCCATCAAAGCCTTAATAGGCAGCGCACCTAAGTCATCAGCACGCACACTAGCAAGACTGCCGCCATATTTCCCAAAGGGCGTACGAATGGCGTCACAGATAAAAGCATCATTCATAGGTTAATCCTTTGGGTTCTTAGAGATGGTCTTATCTGGCAATACATTGGCGTTAATACGGGCTGAGTTGCCTTTAAATAATGCCACTAATTGTGCCTTTTGATTAGTGACTTCCACATGATAAACACCGCTTCGCTTGCCTTGATATTGTTGTGTTGCTACAGCGCTTAGCTGGTCACCCAGCATTGCTGGGCGTAAAAAATCAATGGTGCACCCTGCCGCTACAGCAGCCTGATTTTGAGAGTTACAAGCAAATGCAAAAGCAGAATCTGACAAACTAAAAATCATACCTCCGTGACAGGTTTTATAGCCATTTAACATGACTTCGGTCACGATCATGCTGGCGGTAGCGCAACCAGGTTTAACATTGTCAATGACTATGCCTAAGGCTTTTGAAGCCGCATCTTCAGAGAACATATGCAATGCACACTCTTGTGCTAGTTTTTGTTCTTGGATATCTTCATTCATATCATTTACCAGTAAAATTGGGTTGTCGCTTTTCCATAAAGGCACTAACACTTTCTTGGTAATCGTCTGTTTTTCCTAACCAACGCATGGCTTCTTTTTCAAGCTCTATTTGTTGCTCTAGTGAGTTTGAAAACGACTCATTCAATAATTTTTTGGTCATTGCCAACCCTTGTGAAGGTGCACAGGCCAGCCGTTTGGCAATGCTTATCGCTTCTTCCATTAGCACATCATCATCCACACACTGCCAAATCATGCCCCACTGCTGTGCTTGTTCTGCTGACAGCTTGTCACCCAGCAACGCCAAAGCTTTAGCCCTTGGTAAGCCTAGGGCACGCGGTAGATTAAACGTACCTCCTGAGTCTGGCACCAAACCAATTTTAGAAAAAACCTGCACAAACTTAGCACTGCGTGCAGCCACTACAATATCGCAAGCAAGCGCAATGCTGGCTCCGGCTCCTGCAGCCACACCGTTGACGGCACAAATCACGGGTTTTTCCATATTCATGATTGCGCGGATCAAAGGGTTATAATATTTTTCGATAGAGTCGCCCAAATCTGGCCCATCATCACTCACTCTAGCCGCTCGGTCGCTCAGGTCTTGGCCTGCACAAAAACCTCTTCCTTCACCAGTAATAATCAAACATCTCACAGACACGTTGGTGCGAGCATCTTTGATAGCTACCTTTACCTCTTCATGCATTTGGCTATTAAAGCTATTCAAGGTAGTGGGTCTGTTTAAACTCAGTATGCCCACACCATTATCGATTTGGTAAATAATTGTTTCAAATACCACAACCTACTCCTGATTAATTGTTCTGAATGTCTGGACACTATTGTTTAGATAAGTAACCATGACGCACCACAGAATATGTTTAACTATTTACTTGGAATCCACTATGCCAATTTACTCAATAGAGGACCTCATTCCTGTTGTTGATCCCAGTGCCTATGTGCATCCCACCGCTGTATTAATCGGTGACGTTATCGTGGGCAAAGACTGCTACATAGGCCCTAATGCTGTATTACGTGGCGACTTTGGCCGTATTATCATGCACCAAGGCAGCAACGTTCAAGACACCTGTGTAGTGCACAGCTTCCCTAACAAAGACTGCGTTATCGAACAAGATGGACACATTGGCCACGGTGCAATTTTGCATGGTTGCCACATTGGTCGTAATGCTCTGGTCGGTATGAACGCAGTCATAATGGATGACGCAATCATCGGTGCCGAGTCACTTGTTGGTGCCACTGCATTTGTTAAATCAGCATTTCAATGCCCACCAAGAAGTTTACTTGCGGGCAGCCCTGCCACTATAAAGCGTCAATTAAGCGACCAAGAAGTAGCTTGGAAGAGCAACGGTACACTTGAATACCAAAATCTTTCTAAGCGCTGCCACGCAAGCTTACAACTTGTTGAACCTTTAACTCAGGTACAAGAGCATAGGCCCCGCTTTATTCACAGTGATCATCAGCCTAAATAACAGTTAATCGTACTTTCTCTCAACCAACGT
The DNA here is from genome assembly GCA_002470565.1 of Oceanospirillaceae bacterium UBA7410. Taxonomy (GTDB): domain Bacteria; phylum Pseudomonadota; class Gammaproteobacteria; order Pseudomonadales; family Balneatricaceae; genus Njordibacter. The sequence goes on from DKMQ01000042.1 coordinate 15,374, forward strand.
CAGTATGTCGTATAGTGCGACGATAACCTGATGTTGGTTGGTGACTTCTACGTCCCATAAAACCACTCCAGTGGGGCGTTTTTCTTCTGGGCGCTTATCTTTTTTAATTTTTTTCTTAACGGTTATTTTCACTTGAATAGTGTCACCTATAAATACAGGCTCTACAAAGCGCAAATTCTCCATGCCGTAGTTAGCTAAAACAGGCCCTGGAGCGGGGTCTACAAACATACCAGCTGCTGCTGAAATAACAAAATAACCATGGGCTACGCGTTGTCCAAACAATGAATCTTTAGCTGCTAATTCATCAAAATGAGCATAAAAGTGATCCCCTGAAAGGCAACCAAAATTAACAATATCAGCTTCGGTGACCGTGCGACGGTGAGTAGTTAAACTCTCCCCTACCACCAGCTCTTCAAAGTATTTACGAAACGGGTGTTGATGCGTACTAGAGGTTTTAGCCCCTGCCATATACTCACGTGTAATAGCCATCAAAGTGCTTGGGGAGCCTTGGATCGCTGTGCGCTGCATATAATGCTTAATAGCACGTGATCCACCCAACTCCTGACCACCACCCGCTCTACCTGGCCCTCCATGAACTAACGTAGGCAATGGCGAGCCGTGACCGGTAGATTCTTTAGCACAATCACGATTGAGCACTAATATGCGGCCATGAAACGCTGCCGCACCCATAACAAACTGGGTAGCTTCTTGATCATCATAGGTGACAATAGAACCCACTAAACTCCCCTTTCCCAAATGAGCCATAGCCACTGCTTGGTCAATAGTTTCATAGGGCATTATGGTGCTAACCGGTCCAAAAGCTTCAATACTATGGGCTGCATCGGTTGTCATTGGCGACGCACAATACAGCAGCGTTGGCGGATAAAACGCATAGGGTTGCACGCCTTCACCTTCCAAGGTCATCTCCACGTCATTACCACCATAGATGACATCACAATGTTGGCTCAATAGCGCTACAGTCTCTTTAATATCTGCACACTGCTCTTGCCCAACTAAAGGGCCCATGCGAACACCTTTAACAGTAGGGTCACCCATCACTACTTGATCTAAGCTGTGTTTTAACGCACGACTCACCGCATCTACTTGCGCTACGGGCACAATAATACGACGAATAGCAGTGCACTTTTGACCCGCTTTCACGGTCATTTCTGTAGTAATTTCTTTAATAAACAAGGCGAATTCGGGATCATCTACAGCAACAGTTTGACCCAAAACACAACAATTAAGCGAATCAGCCTCCATGTTAAAAGGAATGCTGTTATCAATGAGATTATCGTGACGACGTAGTTTTTTACCTGTGACTGCAGACCCAGTAAAGGTGACGACATCTTGCTCATTAAGATGATCTAGTAGATCTCCCACACCACCACATATTAATTGAATGGCACCTTCTGGCAAAAGCTTAGAGGCGACAATTTCTTCTACCATAGCTTGGGTTAAATACGCCGATACCGTTGCTGGTTTTACAATCACTGGCACGCCAGCAATCAAACTTGGAGCTATTTTTTCTAGCATACCCCAGCACGGAAAATTAAATGCATTAATATGTACTGAAACCCCAGGCTTTGAGGTAAGTATGTGTCGTCCTACAAAACTACCGTTGGCTGATAACGGCTCAGGTGGCCCTTCTACAATGAATTTTTCATTGGCAAACTCTCTGCGCGCTATACCCGAGTAGCTAAACATAGTGGCTAAGCCACCATCAATGTCTATCCAACTATCTAGTTTGGTGGCGCCGGTTTTTGATGAAATTTTGTAAAGATGATCTTTTTGGGTGAGCAAGTGCTTGGCAACGTCTTTAATGGCGTTAGCACGCTCATGAATGGTCATCTGGCCAAGGCCTGCGCCGCCCACGTTACGTGCATACTGAGCCATGTTTTCAAAGTTAACACCAGCACTAGAAACCGTACAAATCAACTCTCCAGTCACGGGGTGATGGACTGCAGCTCCATTAGGTTCACCTTCAACCCACACACCACAAGCATAACTCTTTGATTTCATTTAATAACTCTTATTAATGAGTACAGATTAAAATTAATGGAAACAGTATTTACAAACTGAATATATGCATAATGATACGCTTATTTAGGCTCAAGTCAAATTTACGTATCGTGATTAGCTCACTGCCATTTACAACCTTATTATCAACAAAATAGAGCTTATAAAATGGGTCACGTAATAAATATTCACCTTAGAAAAAGGCACGTAAAGTTTATTGTGATACATTTTATTCTCAAATATAACTAAAGTGTAGTATATTAATTGCCTAAATATAACTAAACCATAAGATCAATTTTGGAGTGTAGTATGACAGGTGAAAAAATTGGCTTGGATGCCATTGAAACGGCAAGCTTGGACGAATTACGTAATTTACAGCTGCAAGGCCTTAAAGAAACCCTTCAACACGCTTATACAAATTCTTCTGTTTATAAAAAGAAGTTTGATGATGCTGGAGTCCATCCTGACGACTTAATCACACTTGAAGATCTGCGAAAATTCCCCTTTACTACTAAATCCGATTTGCGAGACAACTACCCTTTTGGCATGTTTTGCACTCCTACGGAACAAATTGTACGTGTTCATGCTTCAAGCGGCACAACAGGTAAACCCACAGTGGTAGGGTATACCCAAAAGGATATCGACACTTGGGCCAACTTAGTGGCTCGCTCCATTTATGCAGCAGGTGGTCGACCCAAAGATAAGGTACATGTCTCTTATGGATATGGTTTATTTACTGGTGGCCTGGGCGCACATTATGGCGCTGAACGATTGGGCTGTACTGTGATTCCCATGGGTGGTGGTCAGACTGAAAAACAAGTGCAACTCATTAAAGACTTCGATCCTGATCTCATTATGGTTACACCGTCTTATATGTTAAATATTTCTGATGAGATCCATCGCCAAGGCATCGACCCTACCAAGCTTGCTTTGCGTACGGGAATTTTTGGTGCAGAGCCATGGACCAACGCAATGCGTAAAGATATTCAAGAGCGCATGTCTATGGACGCGGTAGATATTTATGGTTTGTCAGAAATGATGGGGCCTGGCGTTGCGCAAGAATGTATCGAAACAAAAGATGGCCCCACCATATGGGAAGATCATTTTTATCCAGAAATTATCGACCCAGACACGGGCAAAGTGTTACCCGATGGTGAAGAAGGCGAGCTTGTCTTTACCAGCTTGTCAAAAGAAGCCATGCCTATGATCCGCTACCGCACACGAGATCTAACACGCTTATTGCCAGGGTCAGCTAGAACAATGCGTCGTATGGATAAAATTACGGGCCGCAGTGATGACATGTTAATCATTCGAGGTGTTAACGTATTCCCAAGCCAGATTGAAGAACAGGTTTGTGCCATTGAAGGGCTTACACCACATTATTTAATAGAGATAAAAACGCAAGGAAACATGGATAAAGTGACCATTAGGGTTGAGTCTGATCCAAGGTGTTCGACATTAACTAACGATTACTTAATTAACCTACTAAGCCATAAAGTTAAAACCTTTATTGGCATTTCGGCAACCATTGTAATAGAAGCGCCACAACACTTGCCTCGTTCAGAAGGCAAAGCAAAGCGGGTAATTGATCACAGAAGCTAAGCTATCAGGGTGTTCAAAAGACAATAAAACTACATAAGGCCCCTACAACGGCGCCTTATGTAGACGATTGAGGTAGAGCATGAATATAAATGCAACCCAAGATGTCACACAAAACCCAAGCACTAAAGGCAATACGGTACCATCATAAGACATACCCACCCACATACCTATAGGCACACCCATTAAAGTAGTGCACGAGCCCACAACAGATGCACCCATACCTGCAAGCTTGCCTAGTGGCTCCATAGCCAGAGCATTAAGGTTGCCAAAGCGAAATCCGATACCAAAGAAAATGATACTACACAGCGTCATAAACTCGCCTAAACTAGGCCCGCTAACAGTAGTATTTGCATAAATATAAAAGGCCAAACAGGCTACGCCTGTTATAACATTAGTCACTTGCACTAAGCTGTACATACCAAAACGCATCACTAGTTTTGCATTGATTAATGACGCAGCAATAGTAGGTAATGCCAGTACTGCAAAGTAAATGGGGAAGGCTTCACCTACGCTATACACTTGTTGGAAAATCTGCAAACTTGAGCTTAGATAACCCATAAACCCGCCAAATACCAAGCCAGCAACAAATGAATAGCCCATAGCAATGGGATTCACCAGCACTTGCCGCATAGTATACCAAAGCTTTTTAGGGTGTAATGACAAGCGATTTTCAGGCTTTAGAGTTTCATCTAAACGCATGTATACCCAAGTAAACATCACTGCGGCAAACATTACGAAAAAACCAAAAATCCATGGCCAAGGCCCAACTAACAAAATGCCTTGGCCTATTAGTGGCGCCATTATGGGCACAGCCATAAACAACGTCATAGCAAATGACATGATGCGAGCCATAGCAGCCCCACTAAAGCAGTCTCTTACTAAGGCCACCACCATCACCCTAGGGCCCGACGCTCCAAAACCTTGCAAAAAACGCCCTGCCAGCATCATCTCTAAAGACTCAGCCCACACACTGATCAAACTGCCTATACAAAAAATACCCAAACCCACAAATATACTGCGTCTGCGACCATAGGTATCAGACATTGGGCCATAAACTAACTGGCCCAGCGCATGACCTACAAACACACTGGTGACTACCAATTGAATAGCGTTACCATCTACAGCAAACTCTTGCGCCATATAACCTAACGCTGGAAGCATAGCATCTGTAGTAAGGGCCACCATCGACATAAGAGCAGCAATAATGAGAATGAACTCACGCTGGCTCATTTTCATGCCCAATGTGTTCATGGGACTAGTTTGCCATTAGATTAGGCAGCCAAAGCACAAATCCGGGCAGTAGAATGAGGGTCATCAATCTCACTATATCAACAATCCAAAACGGGGTCACACCACGAAATATAGTACTGAGTTTTACATCATCCAACATGCTTTTAAGCACAAATACATTAAGGCCAACAGGCGGCGTAATAAGGCTAATTTCGGTAATGACCACAACAATGATTCCAAACCAAACCAATGCCATATCTGGATCGGCAAGAGCTTGAGAATAGTCACCTAAATCTAACCCCAATACCAAGGGATAAAATACTGGCACTGTTAGCATAATCATGGACAAACTTTCTAATACGGTGCCCAGCACCACATACACCAGCATAATAAGTATGATCACGGCGATTGCTGATAAATCAAACGACACAACCCACCCAGATAAGAGCTCTGGCAAACCTGCGATGTTGACATAGTTTGAAAAGATTTCTGCCCCAATAAGAATCACAAAGATCATGGCTGTAGTGCGGGCACTTTCAACCAAAGTATCCAGCAACGACTGCACGCTCAACCGCCTTCGAATTAAGGCGATAAAGAAAGCACCTGAAGCACCAATACCTGCAGCTTCTGTGGGCGTAAAGATGCCACCATAAATGCCACCTATCACTAGCGCAAACAAACCCAACACACCTGACACACCCCAAAGAGCTTGTAAGCGTTTAGGCCATGAAAAACGTTCACCTCTAGGGCCTTTTTCTGGTTTTAGCGTTACCGTAACTAGCACCGCTACCAAGTAGAAAAGTACACCCAATAGGCCTGGTAAAATGCCCGCAATAAACAGCAGACCAATGTCTGTTTCAGTCATAATACCAAAGATAATTAAGATAACGCTGGGCGGTATTAAAATGCCTAAAGTGCCACCAGCTGCGATACACCCAGCGGCTAAGCCATCGTCATAGCCATATTTTTTCATAGGAGGCATAGCCACCTTAGACATAGTAGCCGCAGTAGCTAAACTAGATCCACAAACGGCGCTAAAGCCACCACAGGCAACTACTGTAGCCATTGCTAGACCACCACGGCGGTGTCCCAAAAAGGCATTAGCCGCGGTATATAATTCGTCTGACAGGCCCGCACGGTTAACAAAGTTCCCCATTAAAATAAACAGGGGCACAACAGACAGGCCATAATTAAGACCTGTGTCATAGGTGATGATACTGGCCATGGCCAAAGAACCAGAGAAACTGGTCATTAAACCAAAACCTACAAAACCCACCAGCCCCATAGCGAAGGCAATAGGCATACGCACCACAATCACCAAGGTGAGCATGGCAGCAAAGGCAATTAAAGATTCATACATATAAATTATGCTTTTTTAGAGGAAGGTAACATGCCAGCACGAAAATACTGCCAAGTGAGCAACAACACCACAACGCTGCTTATGCCCAAGGCAATGCTAATATAAAAATATACTGGAGCAGTAGGTAAATACAACATGGCTGTTCGATCGCCATAACGCACTGATTCAAGAGCTTTAAGCCACACTTTGTAGCTAATACCCGCCAGTATAAGACCCATCACTAGCGCTACGCTAATGTCTCTCACCCAAGCGATAAAAGAAGGCACAAAGCTATCGATAAGATCTACAGTAATGTGTTGATCATTGGCTGACACCAAAGGTAAAGCCGAAAATATGATGGCAGCTAATAGCAACTCGGTTATTTCATAGCTACCACTTACTGGCATATTAAAGCCATAACGCCCTACTACATCTACCAAGGTTAACAGCATTAATGTCAGTAAAAAGGTGGCCGCAAGGCCACCTAATATACGCTGCAGTATTAGCTGCATAAAAGGGCCAGACGTTAACGCCCGACCGTTTGATTGGCTAGATGACATTACTCAGCAGCAACTTTTGCTATTTCTGCACGAAGATCTGCCATGACAGCAACACCGTCTACACCCAAGCTGTTAGCAGTGGTTATCCAATCTGCTTCCAAGTGGCTTGTTGCAGCTTTTATTTCAGCTACAAACGCATCACTTGCTTCAATACTAGCAATACCTGCTGCATCCATAGCTGCTTGACCTATGGCATCATGCTTATCCCAGCCTTGGCCTGCAATACGTGCAAATTTCTCACCAGAGGTGCGCATTAAGGCAGCTTGGTTATCAGCACTTAGGCTATCAAATTTAGCTGGATTCATGGTTAAGAAGAAGCTTGTGTTGTATAAACCCCCTGGCACAGTAGTGGCATGGGATAACAAATTAGACAGCTTAAATGACTTGATAGACTCCGTAGGTAAAAAGGTACCATCAGCCACGCCACTTGAAAGCATTTCGTAATTTTTGGTTGCAGAAGCTAACATTGCAGTTACACCCAAGGCTTTAGCTGCATTACCTGCTACACCACCGCCTACACGAAATTTCAAACCTTTCATGTCTTCAATACTATTAATAGCACGAACGTTGTTGTGAATCACACCCGGCCCGTGGGACATTAAACCCAAAACCACAGTGCCTTCATGCTCGTTTAAAGACTCAAGATGCTTCTTATAAATGCGCCAATATGCCACAGACACATCTTCCGCGCTGTCACCTAAAAATGGTAGTTCTGTTGCAGCAGTTAGCTTAAACCGCCCTGGCTGATAACCATGCACACCATAAGTGATGTCAGCAACACCATCTTTAGCAAGATCATAATGTGCTGGTGGGGCTCCTAGAGGCTTAGGTAAAATGCGGATTTTAAGCTCACCACCACTTTCAGCTTCTACCGCTGCAATCCAGGGAGTGATGATACTTACAACTACAGGGTGTTTGGGTGGTAGCCAGGATGATAACAGCAGGGTTTCAGCAGCACTAGCCACTGTAGACGCACCAAAAATAAGGCCTGTAGCCATAGTGGCGGCAATTAATTTTTTCATTTATTACTCCGGTTTTTAGATTTATTAAGTAAAGAAATAAGCCGTGATGAGGACTAATTTTTAGCATACACACGATCAATCTTAAGTGTAAGGCATAGAAAGATTTAATACGATACCTTTTTTAGACAACTTTAGACTAATGTGAATCATGTTGCTAAAGCTGCGGTATCTCATATTACTTAACTAGCATACAGACATTAATAGTTAATGTGTTAACTATACTAATAAAAAAAATTCCTCAAATCAACCCTATTACACCCATAAAAAAATATTTAGCAATCTAAACGATATCTTACCTGCCATTAGCGCCACCTAAGTGGCCATAGGCACAGATTTGTCTAGCTTTATTCAAGCCACTGACACATTATCTTACTAATACATTACACAAAATAATATTGCTCCATCGCAATATAGCGCTAAAATAGAACCCACAAATGGTTAATGCGTTAACTATATTTATAAAAAATATTACTCAGCTCAACCCCACGATAGTCTTAAAAAAACTTCTTTAGCGATCTAAAAGCTATGTTTCTGATAAAAAACGCACAAAAAAGCCCCGCTAGACAGTGCCTAGCGGGGCTTTTTTTAATGC
>DKMQ01000042.1:23861-24373 GCA_002470565.1 Oceanospirillaceae bacterium UBA7410
TACTGAGTTTTAGCCATACAGATAGGTAAGTTACCGTAGCCAGCTGCTTCAAGCGCAGTAAAACGGTCACGTAGCTTCTGATCACCTTGAATGTTGTCAGCGCCATAGATCTTTTGAGCTACAGTTTTAACCTTATCCCAAAGAGGCATGTCATCTTCATATAAGTAATGGAAGTCGTTTTCGTGATTTTCTACCAAATCAACAACCGCTTCAGCAAGCTCAACAGCACCTTTGCCACCTTCTGCCCAGTGGTTAGCTTCAATCACTTGAACGCCTAGGTAATCACACTTAGATTGAACTGTTTTCACTTCTTCATCAGTGTCAGTTACAAACTTGTTAACCGCAACCACTACAGGAAGACCAAACTGGTGGATGTTTTCGATGTGCTTCTTAAGGTTTTCAACACCTTTAGCCACAGCTTCTAGGTTTTCGTTATTCACTTCCTTAAGAGGAACGCCACCATGTAACTTAAGGGCACGAATAGTAGCAACAATAACTACAGCACTTGGTGT
>DKMQ01000042.1:24438-35810 GCA_002470565.1 Oceanospirillaceae bacterium UBA7410
GTTACTGTGTAGTCACTTAGCTTCATAGACAAGCGTGTTGCAACTACAGAGTTACAACCGTGGGCAATGTTTGCAAATGGGCCACCGTGAACAAACGCAGGAGTGTGCTCAAGGGTTTGCACTAAGTTAGGGCTAAATGCGTCTTTAAGTAATACTGTCATAGCGCCATGAACTTTAAGGTCACGTGCAGTAACAGGCTTTTGGTCATAGGTGTAACCTACTACCGCGTCACCCAATTTTTCTTTAAGCTCAGCCAAAGTGTTAGCTAAGCAGAAAATAGCCATTACTTCAGAAGCCACAGTGATGTCAAAACCTGTTTCACGAGGCACACCATGAGCTGGGCCACCGCGGCCGATGGTCACATTGCGTAGGGCACGATCGTTCATGTCCATTACGCGCTTCCACTCAATACGACGTGGATCTAAGTTTAAATCATTACCTTGCTGCAGATGGTTATCAATGGCAGCAGATAGCAGGTTGTGTGCAAGGCCAATGGCATGGAAATCGCCAGTAAAGTGCAAGTTGATGTCTTCCATTGGAACAACCTGAGCGTAACCGCCACCAGCTGCACCACCCTTAACACCAAAACAAGGCCCAAGAGAAGGTTCACGCAAACAAACAGAGGCTTGCTTACCAATTTGATTTAAAGCATCGCCCAAACCAATTGTCGTAGTCGTCTTGCCTTCGCCAGCTGGCGTAGGGTTGATGGCTGTTACTAAGATTAGCTTGCCATCTTTGCGATCTTTAACACTTTTGATGAACTCAGGGCTGATTTTAGCTTTAATTTTGCCATACATTTCTAAATCATCAACATCGATGTTTAGTTTTGCAGCAACTTCAGCGATCGGACGTTTCTCGGCAGCGCGAGCAATGTCGATGTCGGACAAGTAAGTCTTAGACATGGTTTTACCTTGGTGATTTAAATTGATCCTTGTGGGTATCAATTTATATTTATTTAGCACGTCTAGCCGATGAGTCAGACGCACGCCTTGATTATTGGTGAAAAATAATACTCTTTTGTAAATTAACTACATACTTAAAAGCGACCTTTGATTAGTCTTAAAGTCACAACTTATGACGCCAATAAGAAACACAAGTCACACCACTTTCCAAAAGGAAACTTAATGCTCTAACTCACTCCATTTGAGCACTGTCTTATGTCCATTAACTCTTTCTAAAGTAAACCAGTGCGCAGCTATAACAAAGTTGCGTTTAAAATAATCTAAACAACTAGGGATATCATTTTGAGTATTTATTTATCGATATTGACCAATATTTATTCGTATTTAATCAAGTTGAACTAAACGCTCTAAGGCATAGTAGCGACATAGTAACGACTTAGTACAGACATAGAAATGACACTCAAATTTCAATAAGCATTCACTTAAGAGCTGTTTTATGGATAACGACATTTACCTCACAAAAAGCTACAAAATTTATCAACAAGATGAGCCCATAGACTGCCCCCTTGCACTTTTTACTGACACAGTGCGCGAACAGTGGATTGACTACAATGGCCATATGAGCGAATCGTTTTACTTATATGCCATGGGAGAGGCTTCTGATGCTCTGTTTCGCTATGTCGGCATTGATGAAGCATACCGTGCGTTGGGGTCATCTTTTTATACGGTAGAAACTCATATTAACTACTACCAAGAAGTAGCAGGCGACCAGCCTTTGCGGTTTACCACACAGATATTGGGCATCGACACCAAACGCCTACACTTTTTTCACCACATGTATCATGGTGACACAGGCGAACTATTAGCAACTACAGAGCAAATGCTGCTGCATGTAGATATGAACACCTCAAGCGCTGCACCTATTCAGCCGCAAGTGTTAGCTGTGTTAGAGCAAATATGGCAAGCCCATAAGCACCTGCCAGCACCTAAGCAACAAGGCCGAGTAATGGCTGTGCCTAGTGCTAAAAAAACCTAGCTTAAGCAAACACCTAATATAACCCTACATAAAAGAGAAGATCATGGATTTTAGTCTTACCAACGAACAGCAAATGATCATCGACACCCTTAAAAACTTTGTCGAACAAGAACTTTACCCTTATGAAGCAGAGGTAGAAAAAACCAATGCTATTCGCCCAGAACTAGCGCAGCAGATTAAACAAAAGGCTCTAGATCTTGGTTTGTATGCCGCCAATATGCCCGAAGAGCATGGAGGTGCTGGGTTAGACACTCTCACCCTTTGCTTAATGGAGCGTGAATTAGGCCGTGCAAATTTTGGTTTGCAATATATTGTGGGAAGGCCAAGCAACATTTTGCTGGCGTGTAAGGGTGAGCAAATTGAAAACTACCTACATGCGTGTATTCGGGGGGAAAAGGTAGACTGCTTAGCGCTTTCAGAGCCTAATGCTGGATCTGACGTTCGGTCTATGCAGTGTCGTGCGCAGCGTGACGGTGATGACTTTGTGATCAATGGCACCAAGCATTTTATCAGCCATGCCGATGTGGCTGACTTTGTGATTTTATTTGCCGCAAGTGGCGTGGAAGAAACCGCGCGTGGACCAAAGAAAAAAATCACCAGTTTCTTGGTAGATATGGGCACACCAGGCTTCACTGTAGAGCCTGGCTATAATAGTGTGTCCCACCGTGGCTATCACAACTGTATTTTAAATTTTGACAACTGTCGTGTGCATAAGTCTCAAGTATTAGGCGAAGAAGACCATGGGTTTGACGTAGCTAATGAATGGCTAGGCGCCACCCGCCTTTCTGTTGCGGCTATGTGCTTGGGCCGCGCCGAGCGTGCACTGGAAATTGCCACGCAATGGGCTGCAGACCGTAAGCAATTTGGCCAAACCATTGGTAAATTTCAAGGCGTGTCTTTTAAGCTAGCCGACATGGCCACAGAGCTAAAAGCAGCTGAATTAATCACTATGTATGCCGCTTGGAAAGACTGTAACGGCCAAATGAGCGATGCAGATGCTGCCATGGCCAAACTAAAAGCCACAGAAATGCTGGCCATGGTATCTGATGAAGCCATACAAATTTTAGGGGGTATGGGCTTAATGGACGAGCTACCTCTAGAGCGAATTTGGCGCGACCAGCGCGTAGAGCGCATCTGGGACGGCACTAGTGAAATACAACGACACATTATATCTCGGTCCATGCTGCGGCCTTTAGAATCATAGCCTAACAAGCATAAGAGGTGCAGGGTATGATTGACAAACAACGTTTGCGGCGTCTTCTGGCGCCAAAATCCATCGCCGTATTTGGCAGTCGTGGGGCAGACTTTGCTATCCGCGAGAGCCTTGCCATGGGTTTTAGTGGCCCCATCTGGTCGATACATCCAAAACGCAAAGAGCTTATGGGCATTAAATGCCTAAAATCTGTTTTAGATTTACCCCAAGCGCCAGATGCTGCCTATGTGGCTGTAAACGCTGAAAGCGCCATTGAAACCGTAGCCCAATTGAATAAAATGGGCGCAGGCGGCGCCCTACTCTACGCCTCTGGATTTAGCGAAATAGGCGGCGACTTAAGCCCTGATTTAAGACGTATAGGTGCAGAACGCCAGGCTCGCTTACTAGAAGCAGCAGGTGACATGCCTATTATTGGCCCCAATTGCTATGGGGTAATTAACGCCTTAGATAAAGCGGTGTTATGGCCAGACCAACACGGCTGTCAGCCAGTAGAGAAAGGCGTTGCCATTATCACCCAAAGTGGCAATATTGGCTTAAATATGACCATGCAAAAAGCGGGTCTGCCTATTGCTTATATGTTTACCATGGGTAATCAAGCTCAAGTGGACATCGCTTGTGTGATAGATGCCATGCTAGACGACAAAAGAGTAAGCGCCATAGGCTTGCACATCGAAGGTATTAATGACTTAGCTGCCTTTGACGCTGCAGCTGGCAGAGCTTTGCATCACAAGGTTCCTATTGTTGCTATTAAAACCGGCCGTACAGCTGCAGCCTCAAAAATAGCCCTCTCTCATACCAGCTCGTTAACAGGAGCAGATCAACTATTTGACACCTTATTTAACCGTCTAGGCATTGCACGAGTTAATACCGTGCCGGAGTTTTTAGAAACATTAAAATTACTTTCTATACTGGGGCCATTGGCGCATAAAAACATTGCATCTATGAGCTGCTCTGGCGGCGAAGCAGGCATGATGGCAGACCTTATAGACGGCCTAGAGATACAATACGGCACACTGACACCGGCCCAACAACAGGTCACTTCAAATACCTTTACTAACGGCGAACACGTAGATAACCCCCTTGATTACCAGACCTTCATCTGGAATAAGCGCGACCAACTAGCAGCAACGTTTGGGGCGCACATGCAAGCCAACTTTAGTGCCACTGTATTGGTACTAGACTGGCCCAACAACGCCACAGCAGACCCTCAAGAGTGGGATACTGCGATGCTAGCACTGGCAGATGCCGCCACCGCAGGCCATTACAAAGCTGTGGTTTTATCTTCTATGGCCGAATGTATGCCAGCCCATGCGATTGATACCTGCATAAAACATGGTATGGCTCCTATGATAGGCATGAGTCAGTGCCTTGGCGCGCTTAACCACGCTTATCGCATAGGCCAAGCCTTTGCTTCACCTATGCCTCAGCCACTTCAAATTCGTCACATTAAAGCCGCCAGTGTTTCCACCGGAAAAACCACCACTTTGTCTGAAGCGCAAAGTAAACACCTATTAAGCCAGCATGGCTTGCCTATACCCAAAGGACAAATAATCACAAACCTAGCTCAAGTGAATGAGGTCATCACTAGGCTTGGGTATCCCATTACTGTAAAGGCTGTAGGGGCAGATTTAGCTCATAAAACTGAATTAGGCGCTGTTAAACTTAACCTTAACAGCTTTGCTGAAGTAGAGCAGGCGGCCAAAACACTGCTTGCTTTAAGTGACACTTTGTTGATAGAACAGATGGTAAAAGGGGCAGTGAGTGAGCTGATTATTGGTATCAATACCGACCCGTTATTTGGCCAATATCTAGTATTAGGTGCAGGTGGCACTTTGGTAGAGCTACTACAAGATGCTAAAAGTTTGCTATTGCCCACCAGCAAAAAAGAAATAATGCAGGCGCTAACCACACTAAAATGCGCCCCCATACTTAAAGGGTATCGTGGCCAAGATGCAGCGGACTTAGACGCCGTAGTGGAAAGCGTAATGGCAGTGCTAGACTATAGCCAGAAACACCCTGTTTACGAATTAGACATTAATCCCCTGCTGGCCCTTAAAGATGGTGCTGTAGCAGTGGATGCTCTCATACAACTAGGACAACACCACTCATGACCGATACAGTAGTTTGCCAGCAACATGGCGCCGTGTTACTCATCACCCTTAATCGCCCAAAAGCTAATGCCATAGATGCAGCCACTTCTCATGCTATGGGTGAAGCATTTATAAACTTTGCTAATAATCCTGATTTAGCAGTTGCTGTAATTACCGGCAGTGGCGACCGATTTTTTAGTGCAGGCTGGGACCTAAAAGCAGCGGCAGCAGGTGAAGCGGTAGATGCAGATTTTGGCCGTGGCGGATTTGCCGGACTTACCGAACTATGGAACTTGGACAAACCTGTGATTGCGGCAGTCAATGGCTATGCTGCTGGTGGTGGCTTTGAGCTTGCTTTGGCTTGTGACTTAATTATTGCAGCAAATCATGCGCAGTTTTTTTTACCAGAAGCCACTATAGGTATCATCCCAGACAGCGGAGGCGTATTGCGATTACCACGTCGTGTTCCTCATGCTATTGCTATGGATATGCTGATGACTGGCCGCCGCATGGAAGTAGAAGAAGCCATTCACTTTGGCCTCATCAATCGCCACTGTGAAGGCGAATTGCTCGTAGAGCAAGCATTGGCATGGGCTCAAGAAGTTGCCCAATCTGCGCCATTATCATTGGCATCAATTAAAGCCATTACCCGATCTACCCAAACCATGGAGTTAGAGCAAGCATACGCGCATATGCGCCAAAATGTGCCGGTGTATAAAACCATGCTGCATTCAGATGATGCTAGTGAAGGCACCAATGCCTTTGCGCAAAAGCGCCAGCCTCACTGGCAGGGTAAGTAAAGAGACAAGGCAAGTGCGCTTAACTACGACGTATTTGCTGGTGACGATCTTGGCTTGGTGCTACATTGAAAAATTGCCTGTAAGCACGCGAAAAATGTGCTGCAGAGCCAAACCCACTAGCCATAGCAATATCGACCACTTGTCTGTCGGTTTGTTGTAGCAAAGATCTAGCTCGTTGTAGCCTTTTGGCGCGGTAATAACGACCGGGGGATTGCTGCAAGTGCCTACTAAACAGCCTTTCTAGCTCACGCTCTGACACGTTCACTATAGCTGCCAGAGTAGGAATGTTTAGTGGGTCTTCTAGGTGATTTTCCATAGCCTCGATCACTTTGAGCAGCTTGCGATTATTGGTGCCTAAGCGCAAAGCATTAGTCATGCGCTGTGGGGCTTTACCTTCTCGCATGTGGCTGTAGATCAGCTCATCTGAAACGGATAAAGACAACTCATGGCCACGTTGGCAATGGATTAAATAAAGCATCATATCCAAACCAGCCAAACCACCAGAGCAAGTAAAGCGACGCCGATCTATTTCATACAGCTCTTCCACCACCTCTACTTGTTGGAACACCTCTTTAAAAGCAATTAAATTTTCCCAGTGGATGGTGGCGCGGTAGCCATTTAGCAAACCAGTTTTAGCTAGTAAATAGCTCCCCGTGTCCTGACTACCAAGCCATACGCCTTTTCTACTGTGTTGCTGCAGCCAAGTTTGTAATCGTTTAGATTGACCTTTTTCGGGGCTAAAACCAGCACAGATAATCAGCATATCTGGTTTTTTTTCAAAATTAATGCCGCAGTCGGCAATCAAACTCATGCCGTTACTGGCAACCACGGCCTCACCTTTTTCACTCACTACTTGCCACCTGTACAAGGTTTCACCAGACACATAGTTAGCTTGGCGCAAAGGGTCTACTAGGGCAGAAAATCCAATCATAGAAAATTCTGGCACTAAGTAAAAAGCCACATTGATTGTCTTAGTGAGGGGCAGCGCTGTAAACATAAAAATAAGTCGTAATAGTGCAATATTTATGTGATATTAATCATTCTTTGTAACGCTTGCAACATTTAATCTAGACACTATAACGAGTCTATTATTAAGAGAAACTATGCCACATACTTTAAACACCCTTAAAACATTAGCCACACCTGTGATAGAAGAGTGGATTGACTATAACGGCCACCTTAACGATGCGTATTATTTAGTCATATTCACCAAAGCTACAGATGCACTGCAAGATCACTTGGGCTTAACTTTGGCACACATCCAAAGTACCGGTGAAACCCTATTTACAGTAGAGAGTCACTTAACTTATTTACAAGAAATTGGGCTAGGGGAAATGGTGACTATCACCACGCAACTATTGCAAACAGACAACAAGCGCATGCGCGTTTTTCACCAAATGCACAATGACCAAAACGACCTACTGGCTAGTGTAGAAATGTTATTTTTGAGCTACAACTTAGTCGCTAAAAAAGTGACTAATTTTAGTGCAATGATGTTAAAAAGCTTGGCTACACTTGAAAAAGAGCAGGCAAACACACCTTGGCCAGAGCAAGCTGGCAAAGGCATTGCGTTAAAAAGAAGTACGTAGTTTTATGCAGTGGCACCTTTGATAACAGGTGCTTTAGCGCCTGCGTGAACGACGGTTTGTAACAGCGCCATCTGCCGCACCGCCTGCTACGGTTAAGTCTCCACCAAACTGTGCTTTACCACCTTTAGAAATTTCACCTAACACCGATTCAATTTCTTCAACGCTAGGTGCATCACCTTTGGTATGAGCATCTAGCGCTTTGCGCATAGCTGCAACATGCTCTGGAGATGTGCCACAACAACCGCCTATAATATCCGCTCCTGCATCCATAGCCATAGTGGCGTAATTAGCCATGATTTCTGGAGTGCCATTATAGTGGATAGCGCCATTGACATATTCGGGAATACCACAGTTGGCCTTAGCTACCAAAATGGCTTTATCGCCACCTGGGGCGTTGCGCATATTGCGTATGGCCATCACTAATTCGGATGCCCCTACGCCACAATTTGATCCACATGCATAAGACGTATGGTCTTCATGAGCACAAGAGACCACCATGTCTGCAGGTGTTACGCCCATCATTGAACGGCCGTTAGTATCAAAACTATAGGTGCAAATGACAGGTAAGCCTGTGGTATTTGCGCCTTCTATAGCTGCTTCAGACTCTTGTGTAGATGACATTGTCTCTATCCACAATACGTCTGCGCCGCCTTCTTTTAAAGCGTGGGCTTGCTCTGTAAAAGCAGCCACTGCATCAGCATGGCTTAAGCTGCCCATAGGTTCTGGTATTTCGCCAGTAGGGCCAATAGACCCGGCTATAATCACTGTACGATCACACTGATCTGCCACTTTGCGTGCTACTTTAACGCCAGCAACGTTTAGCTCATGCACTCTATCTTGGGCGTTATGCAGCCTCAAACGATAGTGTGTGCCACCAAATGTATTGGTTAAGATAATGTCTGAGCCTGCATCTATAAAGCTTTTATAATTGGCTGCAATGCGGCCAGGAAAATCTACATTCCATAATTCAGGCGCGTCACCTGTCTCCAAACCCATAGCAAATAAGTTGGTGCCTGTGGCCCCATCAGCTAGTAGAACACCATTTTTTTTCAATAAGTCTTGAAGTAGATTTGCGCTCATCGTTAATTCTCAAAAATGCCATATATAATATTGCTATGCTACCTAGCTGTGGGTGTTTAAGCCAGCCGTGCAAGTGGTGGATACAGGAAATCAAGATGAGCATTTCTCAAAACCACATGAATGGCATTCATAGTAACCAAAAAAGCTGATGATACAGTGTTACAAACGACAAAAAGTGGCGCTTAAACACAACAAGCGGTCGCCGCCTAGCCAGCACAAAACCTTCAACAATTGCAAAATCTTGGCCAGATATATATTGATACATTTTTTAGGAGTATTTTCATGACTGAAGTCCGCGGACGCCGCAAAAGCGGAGGTGGTCGTGATGCACGTAAAGCAGCACGCGCCAATGACACAGTAAAAGCACCTGCCTTTATCACCCGTCAACTCAATCCATTTGAAGTGTTAGATGAAGCAGGTTTGGAGTTGATCGAACGTAATGCCGACACTATTCTTGAAGAAGTGGGCATTGATTTTCGTGATGACCCAGAAGCCGTTGCAGTGCTTAAGGCAGCTGGCGCTATAGTTGATGGGGAGCGTGTACGTTTTCCTCGCGGCATGTGCCGACAAATCATTCAAGCTTCTGCACCTGCTGAATATACTCAACATGCGCGCAATAGCGATCGCAATGTAATCATAGGTGGCAAAAACACTGTATTTGCTCCAGGCTATGGCTGCCCATTTGTACGTGACCTAGACAAAGGGCGTCGTTACGCTACTCTTCACGACTTCCAAAACTTTGTAAAGCTAGCCTACATGTCGCCTTACATGCACCACTCTGGTGGCACAGTATGTGAGCCAGTAGACGTGCCTGTAACTACCCGTCACCTAGACATGCTGTATAGCCACATTAAATACAGCGACAAAGGCTTTATGGGCTCGGTAACTGCCCCTTCTCGTGCACAAGACACGGTAGACATGGCTAAGATTGTATTTGGTGAAGAATTTGTTAAAAACAACACCGTAACCACAAGCTTAATCAACGCCAACTCGCCAATGACCTTTGATGACACCATGTTAGGTGCTGCTAAAGTGTATGCTGAAAACAACCAAGCCTGTGTGGTAACACCGTTTATATTGTCTGGTGCTATGTCTCCTGTGACTATTGCTGGCACCTTGGCGCAAATATTGGCAGAAGTGCTTGCAGGTATGACTTTTATTCAGCTATATCGCCCTGGCACACCTTGTATTTTTGGTACCTTCGCAAGCTCTATCTCTATGCAATCTGGCGCACCTACCTTTGGCACACCAGAGCCTGCGCTAGTGATTTATGGCGCTGCGCAACTGGCTCGCCGTTTGGGCGTGCCGTTTCGTAGTGGTGGCTCTTTACCTGGCTCTAAGATTCCAGACGCGCAAGCAGCATCTGAGAGCGCTAACACGCTTATGCCTACTATTATGGCGGGTGTTAACTTTGCGTTGCATTCTGCAGGCTGGCTAGAAGGTGGCTTGTCTATGGGCTATGAGAAGTTTGTGATGGACTTAGATCAGCTAGGTATGGCACATACGTTCTGTAAGGGCATAGATCTTTCAGAAAATGGCCAAGCACTTGATGCCATTCGAGAAGTAGGCCCTGGCAACCACTTCTTAGGCTGTGCTCATACACAAGCCAACTTTAAAGACGCGTTTTATATGTCCAACCTCGCTGACAACAACAGCTTTGAGCAGTGGGAAGAAGACGGCAGTAAAGACATGCTTACTAGGGCTAACGCCCTTTGGAAGAAAATGCTTAATGAATATGAAGCCCCAGCTTTGGATCAAGGCATTGATGATGGCCTGCAAGACTTTATGGCCACGCGCAAAGAAGCCCTTGCTGGCACAGGCGACTTCTAAGCTGCGCTTTATTTAGCGTTGCTCTTGCGCTAATGCGCTAGCTACAAAAAAGCCCCACACACCATGTTTTAGCACAGGGTATGTGGGGCTTTTTTTGGGGACTTTTTATAGCCCTATATAACTAACTACCACCCATGCATGGGGCTGTAGCTGGCATTTTTTCTTGCTTGGCTTGCCACTGCTCGGTGGTATAACAATGCAGTGCCAATGCATGAATAGGGTTACTCATTAGCTCCCCTACCAAGGCATAAACCTGCTGATGACGCTTCACCAACCCCACACCTGCAAAGTCATCAGAGACTAATACTAAATTGTAATGGCTATTGGTAGCAGACCCACTGTGCTTGTGGCTATCGTTATCTAGCTGATGGTAGGTGATATTTAATGGTGCTAACACCAGCTCGAGTAATTTATTGGCCGTAGTATCCACGTTTATTTCCTTCGATAAAACAATGAATGCATGATAACACACAAGCAATTTTGCAAGCGATTGATAATCATCTGGAACATGACCATGGCAAAAAATGTGGCCCAGAGCAATCGCTACGCAAAAAGGTTTAACCTATTCAAATAAAATGGTTTTTTACCCTTGACTCAAAGCCCATACACTATTAATATTCGCGCCTCGCATTGAGCAATTCCTCGATAGCTCAGTTGGTAGAGCAGTAGACTGTTAATCTATTGGTCCCAGGTTCGAGTCCTGGTCGAGGAGCCAACCTCAACGCGAAACCTTATGATTCCTCGATAGCTCAGTTGGTAGAGCAGTAGACTGTTAATCTATTGGTCCCAGGTTCGAGTCCTGGTCGAGGAGCCATTCTAATCAAGCCACTTA
>DKMQ01000080.1:0-21192 GCA_002470565.1 Oceanospirillaceae bacterium UBA7410
AATTGAATCGCCAGATAAAGATATTCACGACCATACCGCAATACTGCCAGTGTCTTTGGTTATTCGTGAAAGCACTGCGCCTCCAAATTTAGAGACGTGTTAAAATAAAGCTTCATACAAGCAAGGCAACACTTGTGTGTTTGAACTCAGCTTCTCAATGCAAAACGTGCGTTAGGTTCATCTACTTGATATGAACCACTGTGCTGGTTTGGATTGCTAGCTAGCTGGTCTACTGCCTGAATGATTTTATCCACTTTTTCATCACTCATAAGTACCGAAAAACTCAGCCTAGTCCAGCCTGGCTTGTGTATTTCTTCACCTTGTAAAATAGCCTCTTTAAGCACTGTTGAGCGGGCCTGATCAATATCTAACAAGCGATGGGCATAAGGCCCAGCACATGCACAGCCACCACGAGCTTGAATACCATAAACATCAGATAACATACGTGTAATCAGTTGCTGATGTACCAACTTGGTAGTGTCTGGGTCATATATTTGGAATGAAAAAATGGGCAAGCGGTTGTGAGCATTGGGGTTGCCCAATAGGGTAAGGTTGGGGTTATGTGCCCATACTTTTATGGCCCGCAGACGTAACTCTTCCAGACGCTTATCAAAGTAATCTTGGCCTATAGCTGCCTTAACAATAAAACAAAGGGCGGCACGAATATCACCCACCACATTAGGGGTGCCTGCCTCTTCTCTGGCAACAATACTTTCTGAGTAATGATGCTCCCACGGCGATACAAAACTTACCGTTCCACCTCCAGGGTTAGTGGGGGTGGTAGCTGTGACAGCGGCCTTGCGCACAATCATCACTCCAGATGCACCAGGGCCTCCAATAAATTTATGTGGAGACATAACCACTGCATCAATTTCAAAGTCTGTACCTGCTGCCATGTCAATGTTCATGTAAGGAGCACCACCAGCATAGTCCCACACACTTAGGGCTTCATATAGCTTTAGCAGTTTAGTGATTTTACACACATCTGCTTTAATACCCGTCACGTTAGAAGCTGCTGAAAAAGCACCCACAATTAAACGTGCGCTATTGGTTTGAAGCAACTCTTCTAATTGAACTAAATCTGGACCACCTTCTACAGCTTCTTGTAACTGGATGACCTGCGCACCACTTTCACGCCAAGGCAAGATGTTTGAATGATGTTCATAGGGGCCTGTAATCACTAGGGGCACTTGTTTAGTTGGCTTATTCACACCCAAAAGATGGACAAGTCGATTAAGGCCCGCGGTAGCACCCGCACCCGTAAAAACCACAGCATGGCGACTATCTGCACCGCAGATTTGAGCGATAGTTTCACGTGAGCTTTGGCGCAGCTGAGTCATAAACTGCCCGCAAAATGACGCCTCTGTGTGGCTGTTGGCATAATAGGGCAACACTTCATTAAGCATAAACTCTTCTACTTGTTGTAGTGCGCGGCCAGACGCTACATAGTCTGCATAAATCAGTGTTTTTACACCGTTAATCCCGGGTATTTTCACTCCCTCGCCAATCAAACCTTGGGACAAATAGGCTGTGAGGTCGGTACGAAAAAACTGTTCTTGGAAGGTTTCCAACAAACAGGTGGCAGAAGTAGTAGGCATACATTGCACTCAATTACGTGACTTGATAATTGAGAATTTTATCACTATAGTTGTAGATTAATGCACACATTTGATAACATCATAGGCCTATTAAACGATCATATGAACGACAAAATTGATAATAAATTAAGTAATAACGACAAAGCAATTATACGTGCCCTACAGAAAGACGCATCACTGTCACAGCGCGAGCTTGCAGACTTAATAGGTATTTCACAAAACACCTGTTGGCGCCGACTAGCACGGCTTAAAGAAATGGGGGTAATCACTGGCCAAACGTTGCGCCTAGACCACACCAAAATTGGCTTGAATTTGGCGGTGTTTGTTATGGTGCGCACACGTCATCATAGTGCAGAGTGGTTAGCGCATTTTCGCACTACGGTACTGGCGTTGGAGAATGTGATCGACTTTTACCGCATTGCAGGTGACTATGACTACATGCTTAAAGTAGTAGCCAAAGATATGAATGATTTTGATCAGGTTTATCAAAGGCTGATTAGAAAGCTAGAGCTGGAAGCTGTGACCTCTTACATCACTATGGAAGCCATAGCCGATAGTCGCGATTTACCTGTGTAATGCTTCCATGGGTAGAGTGGCAGTATATTGCGAGCTAGTGTGGAGCCGCAATGTATGCAGCTCCAAAGTTATTACTAGTTAGCGACTTTTTGTTGTACTTTGAACACCAATTCTACACGGCGGCTTAACTCATCATTCTCACTACCGTCAGCGTTAAACACTAACTGTTGCTCACCCCAGGCCATAGTAGAGTTGGCTTCTACACCTCGTAAGTTTAAATAGTTGACGACGGTATTAATACGCCTTTGCGACAAGTCATAGTTATACTCATCTGTGCCTACACTATCCGTATGCCCACCCAGGCTAACTTTAAATATCTTGTAAGCTTTGCTGGCATCTATCATGGCCAACTCGATGTTTTCTTGTTGGTCTACGCGTAAATTATTTTTGTCAAAATCAAAATACACATTAGCAGTAATCTGCTCTACTGGATAACTGTAAGTCACTACAGCAGCCTCAGGTTGGGAGGCCATCAAAGATTCTGTGCTTGTTTCTACCACTACCTCAGGTTCCACCACCGCTGCAGGTTCTACCACTACTTCAGGTTTTGGCACTGGCGCTACTTTAGCCACAGTTTCTTCAATTACCACTGCCTCAGCTGGAGCGACTTCTACTACTTCTAATTCTAATTCGGCAGTTTCAAGGCTACACTTAGGGCCCCCTAAGGCTTCCCACGAGCCATTACGCACGCAGTCCCCAAAACCATCTAACACAGGGGTACCGTTACCAGAAAACCAAAAAGCGCGATGGACAACTGAATCATTATCCCCGTGTGCTTGAGCAACAGTGCTGCCGGCAAGCAGCGTAATTAAGCATAAAATTCGTAACATAACTGTTCCATATAAAAATCTTGATAAGTAAAAATATTACAGCCTATTCTGCATAAGCGCAAACATATCTAGCTCACCTGCCATCCCACTGCTTAGCTACTAGGGGATATATTTTTACATCGTTTTAGATATAAGACACCCCCTGCCCAGTCTTCCACATCTACCCATAATTCACCTTTGTTAAGGTTGTTTACATCAAGTGGTTTGCTGCGCTGATGGGGCGTAAAATTTACATATACGGGGTTTTCTAACGCTTCACCATCATTTACCATTAAATGGAAATATGCCATTTTCCCTACTAAGTGACCGGCCTTAGTTAGCTTCAGGTTAACTTCATGTTTTAGATAACTGGGATCTTTTGATAGGCCTTTCATACGCCAATTACCATTTATTTTGGCCCCATCATTAGTCAGCACCATGTTGCCATTGGCCATATCCCAATGTTCAACCCTGCCCTTCACATCGTCTGTATACTGCACTCTACGTAAGTTAAATTGGCACTTAATAGGATTTACTAATGAAGCCAGTTGATATGGGTTAAAGTCAAATGCTGTTTTATCAATAGGGTTAGCTAAAAGCTGCTGCTTAACCTTTGGATCTAGTTTCAGTGGATAAAATACAATACCCTTATTTTTAGGCAAAAGCCCTTGCTTAGATATGGATTTACTAGACTTTTTGCCAGCGCTCACACCCGAATCACAATCTAACTTACGCCTTTTGGCTTCCGCCAAATAGTCGGCATTGCCACTTGCAGAAGCCATTAACCGACATAAGGTTTTATCACTCCAACCAGACATATCGGCAGACCAAACAGGAAAAGACAACAAACTGGCAAGCAACGCACTACAAAAAAATGCGCCTACTCCTTTGCAATAATGGCCAATAAAAGATAATGAGGACAAATTAACTCCTTAAAGCAGCACTAAGTAAATAAGTGGTCAAACATACGGGGCAGATCTGGTTGCTGAAATACTTGCTGAGCAATCAGATCATGATCAAGGCCTAAAGACTTTTCTATGCAAGCAGCACACACTGATCGATAATCAATAGTAGCCATCAAGTCTCGCTTTTCAAACTGATCTTTTTTACTTAACCCAGGCCAATCTGTGATAACACCACTATTAGATAATGAGCCTCCTGCTAACAGGCCCACACTAGCATAACCATGGTCTGTGCCTTTGGTTCCATTAACTGCCACAGTGCGGCCAAATTCAGTGAGTGTTAAAATAATGGCGTCATCCCAAGCTTCTCCTAAACCGCGCCTATAGCCTGCTATTACATCGTCAACCACGCTTAATTGCCGAGCCAATCGTCCTTCATTTGTGTTGCCATCTTCAGTCTGGCTAGAGTGAGAATCAAACTCACCCACTCTAATTACAGAAGCCACCGGGCCATCCACTTGGGCCATAGCACGACCTGCGTATTTAGCTAAACTAGCAGGATCTCTTGGCACTTGTACATTATCTTCACTTTTGCGGGCCACCTTGGTAAACAGTTGTGCTGCATCCATGTGATGACCCATAGCAATCATGTTTAACAAGTTGGCATTGGGTTTCTTTGAGCCTCTAATGCTGGCAGGATAAAAATTATCGTTTTCATGGTATCCCCGCAAAATTAATGGCATGTCCAAAGACAACGACCTACCAGCCACACCTGACAAATCCAGCGCACGCCCTAACCAACCCGTTTTTTCACTAAAGGGTGACAAACCTCCACCTTCAATAAGGTTTTGAGCTTCAAAATGAGAGCGTTTAGTGTAAGGAAACGCGGTCGCATGAACCGCGCTAGCATGGCCACTGGCCATCAATTGTGCATAAAACTTGAGTGATGGATGTAACCCAAAGAAATCGTTTAATGCCAAGTAATTATCTGGAGTGACAGATTGGCGCATACGCATTAAATCTGGGTCGCCAATCGGGGGCATGGCAGCAAGGCCGTCCATGCCGCCTTCTAAAATAATTACAGAGATACTGCCTGGCGGTTTTGCTTTTGCAAACCCTGTCACTGGCATACCTGCAAGAAAAAGTGATGCAGCACCTGCTTTAAGGATATTACGCCGACCTACGGTTAATTTAGACATATTCCAACCCCATCAATTCTGGACTACACATCAGCGTGATGAACCGATCTCTACCTGAGGGGCCAACACTTGCCACCAAAGCACGAGTTTGCTGTGAAGCCCCTATCCTATCCATAATCTCATTCGCAGATTGACGCGGCTTGCCATTTCTATAAATTGCATCAGCAAACCGAAATCGCCGCTCAAACATTTCTGCAGACATCCACTCATCTTTATCATCAGAGTAACCATTGGGTTGGCGTAAGCTCCAAAACGACTGGCCCAGCTCTTCAAACACCTTTTTAGTGCTCATTAGCCTATCGTCATAGTCATGAACCTTTTCCCAACCTTTAAAATAAGTTGCACCAGAAAGCCGTACTACCTGAAACAGCCATGTCATAGGCCAAATAAATTTAACCTCAGGGCTATTAATAGCTAATTCGAGTACCTTAGTGTGGATGGTTTGTAAGTCTCCCTTACTTTCACGCCACACCAATTTAACCGCATCTACTTCATAGGTAGAAGGGTTATCGCTCACAAAGTGCTGACATAGTTTAGTGGATATATGGTGAATGGTAGCGTCATGGCTTGCGAGAAAATCTGTTAATTGCTGAAGCCCATTGCGGCCAGCATAAATACTCTGGCCCATTACTTTTTTGCTGCCAGGCTCCGCCCAGCGCTTTTTGTAGGCATTCCAATGGTTTGTACCCCCTGCAGTTTTGCGCATCTGGGGCAACTCTTCACCAAAATCGATCCCCCAACCTGCCAAGACGTTGGCCGCCGCATGAATATCGTCTTCGGTATAACCTGCAGCCACAGAAACGGTGTGCAACTCTAGTAATTCGCGCCCTAGATTATCATTTAAACCTGCTTGGCAATTAGGTTTTCGGGCGCAACCTTTAGCTTGTTCTGAACGCTCGCCAGCACTCCACACATTATCCAAATAAGTGAGCATCCCAGGGTGAGTGGTCATGCCATAAAGCAAGTCAGCAAAGCTACCGTTAAGTTTGGCTAAAATGCCTTCATCGATAGCATGGCCAATCATTTGTCCAGTATCAAAGGTATTACCAATGGTGAAATGATTGGCCCAAAAAGCAGTGAAGCGAAGCTTTACCTGGTCTGCTCCATAAACATTTCGCTGCACAAATTTGTGTTCATCCATATCACGCATTAAATTTTCGTGTCGATTAGCTTGGCGCGCAGCTTGAGTCTCTTGGCCATTTTTTCCTTCGCGCTGCTGCTTTTTTAAATCACGATAACGCCGCCACATAGACGCACGGCGGGATAAATCAGGTTGCAGCTCATCAGGCCACTGTGCAACTTTTGCGTAGCTTGTAGCCACACCTAAAGCAGGCGAAGCCGCCTGCAGTTGAGATTGAATCCATGCGTTCATGTCTTCTGGCAAGTCTTGATCATGCCTAAACATTAAACCCGTTTTTTGAGCGATGCTAAAATGCTTATTCATAACAAAAACCTTCCTAAATAGTGATCAATTTTTTTGCCAAACAATTAATCGATTATTGGCAGGCATCGCATTATCTTGCATAAGTTCCAGCCCAGCCTGCGTGGCTAAACGATTAATATTCCAAAATTCTCTAATACCCTGACAAGGATTTTGCTGGCGCAGCATCGTATCAAAAGCAACATTGCTTTGGGCTTCAAGAACACCCATATACTTCATTGGGCCATAAAGACAAAATATCCCACCTGATAAAAGTGACTTTCCAATACCAGAAAACATAGCCACCACAGCTTCCCATGGCATTATATGGGCTGTATTAGACGAATACACGGCATCGTAGGCAGATATGGGCCAAGGGTCTTGCAGCACATCTAGTAAGATGGGTGGTAGTAAATTAGGTGATGGAAAGTCATCAACCCACAGGTTGATACCTGCATGGTTTTGCGCTCTATCACTTAATTGCCAGCTTAAGTGTGGCATGTTTCGAGCAAAAAAAACCCCATGCTGCCCTGTGCCACTACCTACTTCCAAAGCATATTTTTTATACTCAAAAATGGGTATCAACACATCCAAAATAATAGTTTGATTATTAGCACAAGCTTGAGAGAAAGGTTTACTCATTTATTTAGCCTTTAGTAATACACCCCACGCGAACCACAGCTAGGTGGCTCTGGTCCGATTAAATGCATCGTTTACAACTAATATAATATATTTTTTTATTAGTTGTGCAATCATTTTATCAGGCAGATAATACCGGCCTTTAACCACCAGAGATTTATACAGATGACAGGTCGCCCAATCTTAAACAGTAACAAAGTACACCCAGCTATTTGCACTAATGTGGCGCAGCATCATTGTGACACAGTGAACCAAGTCATTAATGCTGTAGAAAATAATGAAGCCGTAGTGATTGGTATGGCTCTAAATCCTGCTGTTAAAAAAGCACGTAAGTTACTTGAGGAGCATGGTTTAAAGGTAACTTATTTAGAATTTGGTGGATATGGCAGTATGTGGCAAGAGCGTTTAGCTATTAAAATGTGGAGCGGCTGGCCAACCTATCCACAAGTTTTTGTTAAAGGCATCTTGATAGGTGGTGCAAGTGATTTGAAAAAGCTAATTATCAACAAAGCAATATAAAAAACTCACTGAAGCTGGCATAGCACTTATTGCTCTAGCCATTTTTTTAAAAAAGATTACTGGTGTATTAGGCAGTGAAGGGTTGGTAGACTTAGCTTAAATAGCATCCATTAGTAATACTCAAAAAGCCCAGAAAAAGTGCGCTTTTTGAGTCTACAACAGCAGTAATGCCTACAAGGTCATGTAACTAGCTTAGTCACTAATGGCAACTTAATAGGTCATTGTGCTTAAATTATTGAGTCATCGCATTAAGCCAATCACTTACCCATTGCTTGCGGCTTTGATTAATTTCAGCGGTGTCTAGCTGCAGCACTTTGTTAGGCACAATTAGTTTGCTATAAGCTTCTGGCATATCTTTTGGGGTGTTTACTGGATACATCACGTTACTTAAAGGTAAGTGTTTTTGGAAATCTTCACTGACCATAAAATTAAGAAATTCATCAGCCAGCAATTCATTGTTAGATGACTTTAGTTTAGCGGCTACCTCTACTTGCAGATAATGCCCCTCTTCAAATGCAGCCGCCTGGTATTGGTCTGTGCCCTCTACAGCCATGTGGTATGCTGGAGACGTGCTATAACTTAATACCATAGGCGCTTCACCTGCTAAAAACAAACTAAAATAAGCTTCGCTCCAACCTTTAGTGGTGGTTAATATGTTATCCGACAACTTAGCCCAAGCTGCATCAGAATCATCCCCATAAACAGCCTTCATCCACAACAATAAACCTAAGCCTGGCGTGCTTGAACGTGGGTCTTGAATGATTATTTTTAATTCTGGGCCAGCATTCACTAACTCATCCAAACTCTTAGGCGGGTTGGGCATCAGTTGGGTATTATAAACAAACGAAAAGTAGCCATAATCAAAAGGCACAAAAGTATCATCTTGCCAATTAATAGGCATTTCTAGTGCTGTAGTATTCACTTTGTGAGTGGCAAACAAGCCACTATTTTTAGCATCATCCACTAGGTTTAAATCTAGCCCTAAAACCAGATCAGCTTTAGTGGATACACCTTCCAATTTAAGTCTTTGCAACATGGAAACAGCATCTTCCATGCCCACTAAATTTAATGTGCACCCACAGTTCGCTTCAAAGGTAGGCTTAATCAGAGGGCCCATACCCCATTCTGAGATAAATGAGTCATAGGTATACACTGTAAGTTCCGGTTTGGCTGTGTCTGTAGCTAAAGCGGGTGTATTTACCATGCAAAGAGTGAGAAAAAAGGCGGCAAAAGGTGCCGTATAGTGAGACATAATTACTCCTAAAAATTAACTAGTTAATTGCTATGACGGCCAATACGATATTGACACTATTAGGAGGAGGGAGCGACGTAAGGCTGGCTTACTTAGATGCTTATCCTTGTTCCCTACGCTGGCATTATCCAGATCAGGTACAACGGGATTCACTTTAGTGATCTCAGCCTAAACGTTAATTTAAATTAACTAGGCACCCCGACAAGTCATAGTAGGCGCAATATAGACTAAAAATAGCCTATATTGCAAGACTGTTGAGCAAGTTAATGTCAAAAATCCTATTCAATTATTTTAGTAAGCTCAAGTCACTAAAGTACTTCTGTAATGCTGGAGCAAAATAGATAATGTCCTTGTAGCCTGCCACAGGTTTAGGCATAGCGTTAATGACCACTTGCAGCTGCGTAAGTGCATTGGGCACTTGAGTAAGGCTCATTAAAGGATACACATAAACTCTAATAGTGAAAGCGATGGCATTGGTTTTTGGCAATCGGGTAAGGGTTTGTCGTTCGCAGCGATAATATAACGGCGTATTTGCCGCATGAATGATTTTTTTTTCAGGAAATTGTGCCAACTGTGTATTTGCCTGCAAAGACCAATTAAACCTCTGAACCGGTTTTCCAACACAAAGATGGTCAAAAAATCGATCTATTTTAGGTGTTAGTTTGGCATGCAAAGTGGGTACAGGGTCATGTATTCTGGCCATAGGTTGGCCTATCTTTTCTGACAAATGCCAATTACTAGGGCTGCATAAACTGGCTGCTGTAAGGCAGTATTGTCCATTTAGTTTTTGCATAATGAGCAAATCATCTGCGACCCACAAGGATGCTTGCCACAAAGGGTGGGGGCTTACTGAAGGTAATTGGATACCCATGGGTAAATAATTCAAGCCATCAGCTAACGAACAATATAGCTGACTATGATGCTGTAACAGATGGTTTTTTAGTTCAAA
Source organism: Oceanospirillaceae bacterium UBA7410 (assembly GCA_002470565.1). Classification (GTDB taxonomy): domain Bacteria; phylum Pseudomonadota; class Gammaproteobacteria; order Pseudomonadales; family Balneatricaceae; genus Njordibacter. The sequence goes on from DKMQ01000080.1 coordinate 9,864, forward strand.
TGCCAGCTCTACTTGCGCATCATGGGCACTAGGTAACGCGTCAAAAATTCGCTGTTTATGTGCCTGACTTAAGCTTAGTTTATGTTCTAGGTATCGAGGATATTCTTCATCTGGTTCTATCCATTTTTGTGGATGCAAAGATTGCATACCCATAGAAATGACGTCTTTATGCTGCATGTGCGGCAGATATTTGGGCATTTTAAAGGCTGAATTAACCATGATTTTTTTGCGAATAATTAGTGTCTTCGATGCGACTGGTGAGTATGTCTATTTTCTTTTCTAGAATTTTAGTACGCTCCAAAATATCACTGTTTTGTTGGCGTAGTTCACGATTTTTCACGTTTGTATCCGCAAAACCAAGCAACCGTTCAGCAATTAAAGCACCAATAAAACCCACTAAGCCCACACCCACGTAAAACATTAAAGCCACCACCGCACGCCCACCAATAGTCACAGGATAGTGGTCTCCAAAACCAATCGTGCTGGCACTCATTTGCAAGGTCCAAAAAGCATCAACATAGGTATTTATATTGCTGTTATCTGAGCCTGACTCAAAGTGAAGTAACGCAAAGGCAAATATCGCGATGATACTATAAAGCAAGCAGACCCCAGCAGCTCCTAGTGCCAATAAGCTATAATTGCGAATGCCATATTGGTCTGTTTTATAAAGACGCTCTTTATTGACTAGCATGGTTATCTTGTTGCTTCCGCAACCATGCGTGCAGCAACAAAGTCTTCAATAGAGGCCCCGACAGATTTAAATAGGGTAATACTATCCTTGGGCCTTTGGTAGCCAGTCATACTAAGCTTGTGCAAATCAGCCTTGATGTTAGCCATATCAAAAAAGCCTTCTTTTACAGCTTGTAATAAGTCACCAGCTTCTCCTTGGGCACCAGCGTAGGTATCTACAAACACCTCACTTTTAGCCACCAGCTCACCATCTGTTTCGCGTAAATCTGGGCGGTATGCACCTACAAGATCAATATGCGTATTGGGTTTTACCCACGCCCCTTTTACCAAGGCTTCACTGGATAAAGTACAGCAGCTTATGACGTGCGCCTTACCGCACGCCTGTGCAAGATCACTCACCGCGTGAGCATAATCTAGCCCACTTGCTAGCAACTGGGCTTTTGCTTGGTTTCTACCCCAAATAAGCACCTTATTAATAGAAGGGCGCACAACCATATGCGCTTGAATTAGCTCTAAAGATAGCCGCCCTGTGCCTACAATGAGTAATGTGCTGGCCTCTTTAGGGGCTAAATATTGCGCGGCTAAAGCCGAGGCAGCAGCGGTTCTTCGTGCCGTAAGTGTTGCACCGTCAATCAAAGTAGACCAAGCGCCCGTTTGAGCATCAGCCACCAGCACCTGAGCTTGAATAGCAGCAAGACTGCGAGCACTATTGCTTGGCACCACATTGACTAACTTTACAACAACACCTGCATCTTGTGCCCACGAGGGCATAATAAGCAGAGTGCGATCGGCTTGTTTTTGTTGGTTTTTAGCATCAAAAGGCTCAGGCACACTGTAATGTAGGCGAGGCGGCGCGGTAGCCGCACTATCACCTTTAGCAAAAGCTTCATCTAACGCATTAATAAGCGCAGGATAAGGCAACAGCTTTTGCGTAGTTGGCCCATCGATGACTTGCATTATGAGTTTTCCAACTCTTGTATGGCCCAATCTAACGCCGGCTGATACCAATCGTTAAGAGTGGCTTGCAGCTGCTGTAATACACTAATTAGTTGTGTCTTATCTGCCATGCAAAAGTTGATATGTCCTACCTTACGAACCGGTCTCACTTCTTTGCCATACCAAAATACCTCTGCGCCAGGCAAAGCCAACCACGCTAAATTGTAGTCGATACCTATAAGGTTAATCATGACACTATTGTGCTTAATAAGTGCCGGAGCAAGAGGCAAGTCTGCTGTGGCTCGTACATGATATTCAAACTGACTAATGCTAGCGCCTGCTTGAGTCCAGTGGCCACTATTATGCACACGTGGTGCTAGCTCGTTAATAAGTAAGCGCTCACCAACTCGGAATAACTCCATAGCCATTACGCCGACATAATCTAGCTCATCCATGACTTTTCCAAGCATAGATTCAGCTTCGCTTTGAAGATTGCGCAAGCGCGCTAAAGGCGCCAAAGTGACTGTAAGAATACCGTCTTGATGACGGTTAAGTGCCAAGGGATAGTAGTGACATTCACCGGCTCGGTTGCGCACACCTACAATAGACACTTCTTCATCAAAGCCAATCGCTTGCTCAGCAATGACTTTGCCATGCCATCCATCAGGAATAGCACTATCTTGGTCTTCTACCAACCAGTGCTGCCCGCGTCCATCAAAACCGCCAGTGCGCTGTTTAAGCAATACTCGCTCGCCATAGCTGGCATGGAGACTAGTGGCAGTGTGCTTATTTTCTACCAAAGTCCAAGGGGCTGTGGCTAGCTCTAAGCGGTCTAACAACTGTTTTTGAGTCACTCTATCTGCCACTAAACCAAATACATTTTGATTTACAAAATTAGGGTGAGCTGCCAACTGATCCGTAGCCTTTGTAGAGGGCCATTGCTCGCGCTCTGCCGTAATAACGTCATCATCTTCTAAAGGCAGATTTGCATCCAACTCGATATCCACTGGACGCAGATCCACTCCTAAAGGCTGGGCGGCATGTTTAAGCATGGCGCCTAATTGGCCTGCACCTAATACCCACACGCGTTTACTTACTGGCTTCATATGTTTGAATTAACCTTCCCTAGGATCAGGGTTATCTAATATAGTTTGCGTTTGCTGCGTACGAAAATCTTCAATACGCACAGCCAGCTCAGGGTCTTGGTTGGCCAAAATTTGGCTAGCAAGTAAACCTGCATTAAAAGCACCAGCACCACCTATAGCCATACTACCTACCGCTACTCCACGAGGCATTTGCACAATAGAGTACAAACTATCCACCCCACTTAAGGCTTTACTTTGCACAGGCACACCCAGCACAGGCAGCCGTGTTTTTGAGGCCACCATACCTGGCAAATGAGCTGCGCCGCCGGCACCTGCAATAATCACCTGAATACCTCGGCCTGCAGCCTGGGACGAAAACTCCATAAGTTTGTCCGGAGTACGATGAGCAGACACTACTTCTACTTCGTAACTTACACCCAAACGATCCATAATTTGTGTGGCTTCTTGCATACATGGCCAGTCACTCTTAGACCCCATGATAACGGCTACTTGTGCGCCCATTAATTATCCTCCCATAATGAAGCTTCCACTTTACCACAAGGCCTCATTGGGCAAAACAATGGAAAGTAAAACTAGCTTACTTCTAACAAAATTTGTTAAATTAGTGGCATGAATAATACTTCAAATCAAAATCACAAACGCATTCAGGCTAGCAAGCACTGGATATTCGATATGGATGGCACCTTAACTATTGGTGTGCATGACTTTGACCTTATGAGACGAGAGCTTGGCTTAGCGCCAGACGCAGATATCTTAAAAACCATGCAGTCTATGAGTGCGCAGCAAGCTGCGCCACTTTGGGCCAAACTTGATGAATTGGAATATTATTTTGCCAGCTTAGCCAAACCGATGCCTGGAGCATTTGAATTGCTAGAGCACTTGAAAGAAAAAGATGTCAGCTTAGGGGTATTAACCCGCAATGTGATGCCTGCCACCTTACATACCCTTAAAACTTGCGATTTAGATCAGTTTTTTGCACTAGAGGATATTCTTGATCGGGCATCTTGTGAGCCAAAACCCAAGCCTGACGGTATTCTTTTGTTGCTGAAACAGTGGGGAGCTAAAGCTAGCCAGAGTGTTATGGTAGGCGATTATTTATTCGACTTAGAAGCAGGTAAAGCCGCACAAGTGTCCACGGTACATATTGATACATCTGAAACTTACTCATGGCCTCAAATGACTGATTGGGGAATCAATCACTTAAAGCTGCTTAAATCCTAAGACTGCCTGCGCGTTTGGGACGGTGTTACTTCAAAATATTGCCGATAACATTTACTAAAATGAGGGTAAGACACAAACCCACAAGCCAGTGAAATATCACTCATACTAAGGGCCGTTTGGGTTAGTAATTGGTGGCAACGCTTAAGCCTAAGCTCCAGGTAAAATCGGGTAGGTGTACTATCTAGATATCGTTGAAATTGGCGCTCAATTTGGCGTCGAGAAATGCCCACCAAAGAAGCTATCTCTTCAGCTGATAGCATTTCTTCCATGTTGTTTTCCATCAGTGCGATCACGTCTTTGAGATTTTCTGGTAACCTCACATCAGCCTGATTACTTAAAAAAGCAGGCTCTCCTGTGTCATTAATACGATCACAGGTAAGAATGTCACAAATACCTCTTACAAAAGGTTTACCACGATGCTCCAGCATTAGCTCTAACATCATATCTAACGCACTATTTCCACCAGCACAGCTAAAACATTGCTCACCTATAATGTACGCTTTATCTTTGAGATCTACACTGGCAAATCGCTCTCTAAGGCTAGCTTTATTTCCCCGATGCACCACACCTGTTTTGCCCTCCATTAGGCCAGCTTCAGCTAAGGCAAATAACCCATTCCACAAAGACCCTAATGCCTTTTTACGCAGATCAGATAGCCGTAAAAACTTGATCAGTGGCGCGGGAGCATGCAGATCTACCCGCAACCCTCCACAAACAACAAACGCGTCAAGATCGTTAAGATTAAGATCATCCAAGCTTTCATCTGCCATCGCGGCAAAGCCTAAGTCACTGCACACAGGGCTCCCATCTACACTCACCAAGCGAAAAGTGTAAAGCTGTTCTTCACTGAGTAAATTAGCTGTTCGCAATGCATCAAGTGCAGAGGTAAGTGCCATCATGGAGAAATTTTCTTGCAAGAAAAAGCAGAAGTTGCGAAGCTCCCCCAGTTGTTTAGTGGTGATAGGAGTTCGCGCTGCTTCTATAGGATACAGCTGAGCTTTAAGCTTTGTGTGGGGGAAGTCTGTCATAAATAAATTATACCACTGGATTTTGACAGCCTCAACGCAATTCACCTGTGCATCGGATCATCTATTAATGTTAGCAACTAAGTGACTTATAAGTTTTGCTGCTTAGTCGTGCTATTCATGCCAAAATAGCCTCATTAGCAAATGCTTGAGTTTAGATTATGAATTTTACCGGTACTAAGAAATACGTCGCCACCAAAGACTTACAAATGGCTGTTAATGCTGCAGTCACCTTGCAACGCCCCTTATTAATTAAAGGCGAGCCTGGCACCGGTAAAACCTTGCTCGCAGAAGAAGTGGCCCAAGCGTTAGGTATGCCGTTAATGCAATGGCATGTGAAATCTACCACCAAGGCCCAACAAGGATTATACGAATATGATGCAGTGTCACGCTTGCGAGACTCGCAGCTAGGCAATGAGAAAGTTAATGATGTGGGAAATTACATTAAAAAGGGCAAACTATGGCAAGCCTTTGATGCGGATGAACGTGTTGTATTGTTGATTGATGAAATAGATAAAGCCGACATTGAATTTCCTAACGACTTATTGGTAGAGCTGGATAAAATGGAGTTTCATGTTTATGAAACAGGGCAGCGCGTCCAAGCTAAACATCGTCCTGTGGTTATTATTACTAGTAATAATGAGAAAGAACTGCCTGATGCCTTTTTACGACGCTGTTTTTTCCATTACATTAACTTCCCTGACAAAAAAACCATGAAGGCCATTGTGGATGTGCATTATCCAGACATTAGCCAAGCCCTTGTAGCAGAAGCTATGCAGATGTTTTTTGATGTGCGCGACATCCCTGGCCTAAAGAAGAAACCCTCCACCTCTGAACTTATTGATTGGTTAAAGCTGCTTATGGCAGACGAAATCCCTGAAGATTTATTAGCCAACCGTGATCCAACAAAGGCCATACCTCCCCTTTACGGCGCCTTGTTAAAAAATGAACAAGACGTTGCTCTACTAGAGCGGCTGGCATTTATGGCCCGCAGGGAACAGCGTTAGTTACTATGCTAGTTAACTTTTTTTACACTTTAAAGCGTGCTCAAATTCCTGTTTCAATCAAAGAATATTTGATATTACTGGAAGCCCTGCAACATCATCTAGCTTTTGCAGACATAGACGACTTTTATCACCTTGCACGCATCTGCCTGGTAAAAGATGAAGCCAACTTCGATAAATTTGATCGTGTATTTGGTGCGTATTTTAAGCAGTTAGAAAGCTTAGAAGATGTGCTAAGCGCCCTCATTCCAGAAGAATGGTTGCGCGCAGAGTTTATGAAACAGCTTAGTGATGAAGACAAAGCAAAAATTGAGTCCTTAGGCGGGTTAGAAGAGCTATTAGACGCCTTTAAAGAACGCCTTAAAGAGCAAGAAAAACGCCACCAAGGCGGCAGTAAGTGGATTGGCACTGGAGGCACTTCTCCATTTGGTCACAGTGGTTACCATCCAGAGGGCATCCGTGTGGGCGGTGAAAGCCGCAATAAGAGCGCTGCAAAAGTGTGGGAAAAGCGCCAATTTAAAGACCTTGATGATAGCGTGGTATTAGGCACTCGCAACATAAAAGTAGCCCTTAGAAAGCTGCGCCAATTTGCCCGCACAGGTGCTGCAGATGAGTTGGATCTAGATCATACGATCAGCGCTACAGCTAAAAATGCTGGCATGCTAGACCTTAAGCTTGTGCCCGAGCGGCACAACGCTGTAAAAGTGTTACTTATGCTTGATGTGGGTGGGTCTATGGACCCTTATATCCAAGTGTGTGAAGAATTATTTGCCGCTTGTCGCTCTGAGTTTAAACATTTAGAACATTTTTACTTTCATAATTTTGTGTATGAGAGCCTTTGGCGTAACAATATGCGCAGGCAACATGAACGCACTAGTGTGTATGACATTATTCACACCTATGGCCGTGATTATAAGGTTATTTTTGTGGGTGACGCCTCCATGTCACCCTATGAAATAAATAGCCCATATGGCAGTGTGGAGCATATGAATGCAGAGCCTGGCCATGTTTGGATGCAAAGGCTCACCAATCATTTTGATACAGTGACATGGCTTAACCCAGTGGCACCCGATCATTGGCGCTATACCCAGTCTGTGGGCATGACCAAGCAGCTTATGGATGACAAAATGTTCCCTATGACTTTAAGTGGACTAAGTGATGCCATTAAGGCTCTAGCAAAATGACTAAGCTTGAGCGCAATAATCCTGTTATTTGCACTTGCTTTAACGTACATCAAGATAGTGTCAAAGAAGCCATTGAAAAAGGCTATGACGACTTTCGTAAACTACGGGTAGCCCTTGGCGTGGCTGGAGATTGTGGTAATTGCCATCGCCCTATTAATAGCTTACTTAAAGCCCATCGCCGCGCCCAAACACCCGCAAAAGTGGAGCCTTTAAGGCGCAGATTCCCCATGCCATGGAAACACATGAGCCTTGCAAAAATTGAGCAAGAGTACTCTCCCAGCTCCTGTGTAGAAGACATTATGGTGTATATCAATGACTACATAAGCCACTCACAGATGGCTCAAGATACACTCAATTATCAAGCCAATCTTAGTTACGGTGATGCCACAACAACGAAAGGCGAAAGACTAGATTACTTTGCAGCCAAAACTGGTGGCCCTTTAGTCATTTATATTCATGGCGGTTATTGGCAGCAACTTAGCAAAGATGAATCCTGCTTTATGGCCCCTGGATTAAACGAGCAAGGCACTCACTTAGCTGTGGTCGACTACACCCTTGCGCCAGAAGCTACCATTAACCAAATGATCGCCCAGTGTTGCTATGCAGTGGCTTGGCTAATCGCACAAAATGAAACACTAGGCTTTGATACTAACAGGGTGATCATTGCAGGCAGCTCTGCAGGGGCACATTTATGTGCCAGCGTATTACAAGCGGCCCAACAAAGCCTTCACGGCCTTAGCCCACAGTCTATTGGAGGTGCAGTGCTTATCAGTGGTGTCTATGATTTGCGCCCATTGGTAAACACTTACATCAACGAACCACTGCACCTCACTCCACAAAGTGCCACAGATCTAAGCCCAGGGCTGTTTACAAATAAAGGCTTACCGCCTTGCATTATTGCTTATGGCAGCAACGAAACCCAGGAGTTTAAGCGTCAAAGCCAAGAGTACCATCAACAGCTATTGAGCGACGGTGCAGCCAGCCAGTGTTTTGAGGTGGATACTAAAAACCACTTTGACATCGTATTTGACCTAGCGAAAGAAGGTGCAAATATTAACCAAAAGCTGACCCAATTAATGACTGACTTAATTTTCGACTAAAACGCCAGCAATGTGTGAGTTTTAGACTAAGCTTTAGTCATGATAAAAAATAACTTAACCACCACAGCTATAATGGCCATTGCATTAATATGGCTTACGGCATGTAGTGTTGGCCCAAAGATTGATCCTCAGCAACAGCAATTAGCTGCAGACATATACGCCCAGTTATCACTTGGATATATGGAAAGTGGGCAGCTGGCCTTGGCGCAGCAACGATTACAAAAAGCTCAAGTGTTAAACCCCAATGGTATGCTTACCCTTAAAGCTGCAAAAAAATGGCAGCAACTGCAACTCACTCAACCATAACCACCAATCAATACAGGTAATCTAGCTAAAGTGCTGCTTTCATAGCTTGGCTTAGTTATACTTATGCTATAACGATTAAATTAACGTGTTAAAAGGATCTTGAGCAATGTTAAAACAAATTATTAAAGCAGCAAGTTTAGTGTTTGGGCTGCTATTGATGACTGCTTGTAGCCTGCCTGCTACCACTATACCCACTGCAGATGGCAATACATTGGCGGGCAACAGCCCAGCAGTGACAAATTCTTACGCAGACATTCCTATCTCTGCCAACGATGAGCTTGCCGTAGATAAATCTTTGTTACTAAACACAGGTGAACAATGGATTGGGCGCGCAGTGCTTAAATCTAAGTTAGATCCGGTGCAGGCATTTGAATACTATTTAAAAAATATGCCTAACCAAGGCTGGTTAAACATTACCTCTGTGCAATCTGACGTATCAGTGCTGACCTACGAAAAAGGCAGCCGTGTGGCTACCATTCAGATTAAGCGTGGCACCCTTCGGGGAAGCCAAATTTCTGTGACCGTGTCACCCAGAGATGCACTGTCACAATAAGACAAAAACAGCATTTTGCAATATTGCTTGGCCTGCTTAAGCAGGCTGGGTTTGTACTTTACTCACAGCATTAAGCCAACCATCGTACAGTTGATCTCTTTTGGCCTTTGGCATAGTCGCCTCAAAGCTTCGGTCGCACTGCCACATTTGGCTAATCTCATCTAATGAAGCGTACACCTTGCTCTGCAAGCCTGCCAAATAAGCCACGCCTAAGGCGCTACTTTCTACACACGTAGGCCTATCAACTCGCGCATCTAACATGTTGGCTAAGTGATTTAAAAACCAGTCATTCACTACCATGCCGCCATCTACCCTTAAGGTTTCAAGTAACACACCATCATTTTTCATCGCTTCTTGTAGGTCTTTAGTTTGGTAACACACAGACTGAACACCTGCACTGACAATCTCTTCAATGCCAGTATCACGGGTTAAACCGGATATGGCCCCTCGTGCCTGAGGGTCCCAATAAGGCGCACCAAGGCCAGTGAATGCCGGCACCATATACACGCCGTGATCTATGGCTATTGAGCCTGCGAGCTTCTCAGCCTCGCTTGCACTACCAATAATTTTTAAGCCATCCCTTAGCCATTGAATAGCTGCGCCTGCTACAAAAATACTACCTTCCAAGGCATACACTGGCTTACCATTAAGGCGGTATGCCATAGTAGTTAACAAACGGCTCATGGATTTTTGTGGTTTGTCACCTGTATTTAGCATTAAAAAACAGCCTGTACCATAGGTGCTTTTAGCCATGCCTGAGGCAAAGCACGCTTGACCAAAAAGAGCAGCATGTTGATCACCTGCTACCGCATAGATCGGTAACGGATGCCCTAGAATATCTGCTTCAATAAGCCCATAGTTATCAGCCGTGTCTTTAACTTCTGGCAACATCTGTTTGGGGATATTAAATAACGCTAGTAAGTCTTCATCCCACATTTGAGTATGGATGTTAAACATTAAAGTGCGGCAAGCATTGGTAGCATCTGTGGCATGAATACGCCCACCACTTAAATGCCACATAAGGTAGCTATCCACAGTGCCAAATAGTAGCTCACCTTTTTTTGCTAGCGCACGAGAGCCTTCTACATGATCTAATATCCAGCTCAGTTTAGAAGCTGAAAAATAAGGATCTAACAATAACCCTGTTTTGGCGTTAACCATCGGTTCATGGCCGCTTTGCTTGAGAGCATCGCATACTTTAGCAGTGCGACGGTCTTGCCATACAATAGCAGGGTAGATAGCTTGGCCTGTGTTTTTGTCCCACACCAAAGTAGTTTCACGCTGGTTAGTGATACCAATACCAGCAATTTGAGAGGCCTTTAGCCCACTATCTTCAAGGGCTTTTTGGCACACTGCCACAACCGTATCTACAAGGTCTTGAGGGTGATGCTCTACCCAGCCATTTTGTGGGTAATGTTGTTCAAATTCCTTTTGGGCGCTGCTTACAATAGAGCCATCTTTAGCAAAGATAATGCAGCGTGAGCTTGTTGTGCCTTGATCTATGGTGAGAAGGTAAGCGTTGTCAGCCATTATTTATCCTCAGGGCTAGTGATATTAAAAATACCCAGCTCGTCCCACATATCATCCACACGTTGCTTTACAGATTCGTCCATAGTGATGGTAGTGCCCCATTCTCGGGTGGTTTCGCCTTCCCATTTATTGGTAGCGTCCATACCCATTTTAGAGCCTAAACCAGATACGGGTGATGCGAAGTCTAAATAATCAATCGGTGTGTTTTCTACTAGCATCGTGTCTCGTGCTGGGTCCATGCGCGTAGTCATGGCCCAAATCACGTCTTTCCAGTCACGGGCGTTTATATCATCATCAGTAACAATGACAAATTTGGTGTACATAAATTGGCGTAAAAAAGACCATACGCCCATCATCACTCTCTTGGCGTGGCCTGGGTATTGCTTCTTTATGGTGACTATCGCCATGCGATAGGAGCACCCTTCTGGGGGAAGATAGAAGTCTGTGATTTCTGGAAATTGTTTTTGTAACAAAGGTATAAACACTTCGTTTAGGGCCACACCTAGTATTGCTGGCTCATCTGGCGGTCGGCCTGTAAAGGTACTATGATAAATAGGGTCTTTACGGTGAGTGATGCGCGTTACAGTGAATACTGGAAAACTGTCTACTTCGTTATAGTAACCGGTGTGATCACCAAAGGGGCCTTCATCTGCCATATCATCAGGCTTGATGTG